>CATPBY010000277.1 GCA_955652845.1 uncultured Terriglobales bacterium
ATTCCAGTGTGGGCGTAATAACCGATCGTGTCGTGGCGCCCGCGTGGGTTGTCGCCCGCTCTGACAGCGCCCGGGTCTACGTCCTTAATAGCGGCAGCGGAACTGTGTCAGTAATCGACACAGCGACGGACCTCGTCATCGGCAGCGTCCCGGTCGGCCCCAGCATAAATTGTGCGGGGCAGCTTCAGAGTTGCGGTTTTATGCTGTACGACAAAGCGCGGACCCGGCTTTACGTCACCAATCCTGCGTCGACCAAGGTGGCAGTGCTGGATGCTTCCACCGACGCGCTCACCCTTCTGGCAATGGTGGATCTCACCACCGCGCCGAATTCGGTTTGCGTGGGCGGATGCTCGCCACTTTCGATAACGGTTTTGCCGGACGGCAGCCGCGCCTATGCAGCCACTTATCAGTTGAACTCGCTGACAGGCACGCCGTATATAAGCGCGGGCGTCACCGTGATCAATACAAGCTCGAATACAGCGATTCGCGCAATCGCGCTCGGATCCACCAGCATCGACACCGCCAACCCGACCGGCTGCGGTCCGCCTGCTCCGCCCTCTGGCTCGCCGGTGCGCTTCCGGTTGTCGTCCGCGGCCGCGGCTGACGGTACTCGCGTCTATATTTCCAGTTGTGATATGGGGACCACGTCCATAATCCACACCTTCCCTGGGAATTCCAGCTCCGATTCCCTCGCCCTGGCGATGCCAGCTCCAGCCAGCGATTTTCAGCCTTCAACTGTCACCATTACAGCGGCGTCACCAGGCGGAGCAGACACCACCTACAGTTATCAATCTTCCGGGGCTCCTGCTCTCCGCCCTGGCATGAACATCGTCATAACCGGCATGCACGACGCGGCCAACGATGGAACCTTCGCGATTATTGCTGTAGGACCCGGAACATTTAGCGTCGCTAACCCTTCGGGGGTGGCGGCAACGGGTCAGAATGGTAGTGGGACCGCAACCACGGCGCAGAATCCTGTTTTCACTCTTGCCGGGCCTTGAGAAGTGAGGAAGTTTGTGGAGCGGCTCTAAGCTCCAGCCGCTGCCAGCTCGTGCGAGCGGTTATAGCGCAGCGCGATGTTCATGAAGACATTCCCTATGCTGGTTTCAAAGCACATCACCAGAGCTTCGGTGTCCTCACTGCCGTGGGCGCCATGTTCGGAGGTGTGGAGCACTGGCGGATGGACCCGGAAGTGGAATCCTTGATCGTTCAGCGTGGTGACCGCGTTGCCCGCTACCTGGTTTGCCAACTCGCAAACCGTCTCCTTGATGAGTTCGTCGGACTCGGGCAAATCCGCGCCCGCAAAACGACTGGCCACGCGCAGCGCAGTTTCGGCGTCCAGATCGAAGATGATTCGTCCTTCAATGTCTCCGGTCAGGGAGACCAGCGCAGCGACGCCTTTGCGACGATAGGCTTCCTCGTCCATGCTGAGGCTTCCCATGGCCATGGGACATCGCAGCCCCTGAGCCAGCACGGCATCGGCCGCGTTGATGAACGGCTGAATCAGCTCCATTTTCATAATCAGGCTCCCGCGCCCGCAGCCTGCGCTACGGTACCGTCCTCGCCCAATACGTATTTGATGACTTCGTAGAGCACTTCCGGTTTGACCGGTTTCTGCACGAAATGGCGGGCGCCCCGCTGCAATGCCGCCACAATGTTCTCCTGATAGCCGACGGAGGACACCATAACGATGCGAGCTTCGGGATGCTGTTTCACGATTTTTTCGGCAGCCTCGATACCTTCCATCTGCGGCATGGTGATATCCATGAGCACGATGTCGGGCGTGGTTCGCTCATACTCTGTGATTGCGGTCATGCCGTCTCCAGCTTCGCCAGCCACCTGCCCGCCGAAAGTCTCGATAATGCGAGCCAGATTTTTACGGGCGAAAACAGAATCATCCACTACAAGATAGCGGACGGGTTGACCATCCTTGCTGCGTCGTACTGCGGCAAACTGCTCCATAAATACAACCTCCTCCTGCAAGTTCAAACCTCCCGGCATCCTGTTCTTGCCTGCCGGACTTAAAAGCTAATCTTTTCCCGCGCTGGCCGCTGACCCAACTTCGCTTCTGCGATCCGGCGCGCACTGAGCCATTAAAGTTTTCGTCAGCGAATCAAGCCCTACCACGCGCAGCGCAAAGCCGCGATCGATGGCGGCTTTCGGCATCCCGTAGACCACGCAGGATTCCTCATTCTGGGCAATCGTCATACCCCGCGCCGCTTTCACCATGCCCATTCCAGTGGCTCCGTCTTCGCCCATTCCGGTCATCAAAACCGCGATACTTTTTGGACCGAATTCTTCGGCCACGCTCTTGAACAACACATCCACCGACGGGCGATGGCCGTTCACCGGCGGTTCATCGTTTAAGACAGCGACGTCGCCAAGCGGCAGTCGTTTTACCTTGAGATGACGGCTGCCGGGGCAGATCAAAGCCCGGCCAGCCAGCAACAGATCACCGGACTGGGCTTCTTTGATCCCGATGGCACAGATTTCATCGAGACGCCGCGCGAACATTTCAGTGAAGCCTTCCGGCATATGTTGGACCACGACAATGCTTCCCGGAAAATCCCCTGGCAGTTGAGAGAACACATACTGCAGAGCCTGCGGGCCGCCAGTAGAGATTCCAATGGCCACAATTCTTGTGGGCTGCCTTTTAGGATCCAGCAGGACCTTGCTGGACTTTGGAAGAGTATCCAGCGCCGGGCTGACCCTGATGCCTCGACACTGAGCCGCGGCCTTGATTTTGGCGATCAGTTCGGCCGCAATCTGCGGCATGCGCGACCAAACGTCCTGCGGCTTAGCTACAAAATCAAATGCGCCAAGAGAAAGCGCCTGCATCGTGATTGACGCTCCCCGCGTGCTGTGGGAGCTGACGACGATCACCGGAAGCCGGTGACGGCGCATAATTTCCTTGAGCATTTCCAGCCCGCCCATGCCCGGCATTTCAAGATCAAGAGTAACTACCTGGGGTTTGAGTTCTTCGATTTTCCTGAGGCCGAAGTTTCCATCCATGGCGGTGCCCACTACCTGGATGGAGCTGTCCTTTTCCAGGATCTGCGGAATCAACTTCCGCATGAGCGCGGAGTCGTCGACCACCAAAACCCGTGCGGGGGCGATTGTCATGGCTGCACCCGGGGTGTCGAATTGGGCGCTGTAGTGGCGCGATCGCCGTGCTGCAGCAAAACTCCCGAGCTTACCTTGCCGGTTCCCTGAGGGCGTGAGCGGGAGTGGCGTTCAATGATGGCGGCAAGATTCACGATCAGCACCACGCGGCCATCGCCCAGAATCGAGGCTCCGCTCACCAGGTCTGTCGCCACCGTCTGGTCGTCGAGGGCTTTAATGACGAGCTCATCCTCGCCTTCGAGAGCGTCCACGATCAAGCCCAGTTTCCGATCGCCCCAGGCAATCACCAGAACGAAAATCTTGCTCGCGGCTTGATCAGGCCGTTCCGCCGCTGGCCTGCCCAGCCGGATAAGAGGCAACACTTGATTGCGCAGTTGCAGGACTTCGTATCCATCGACCTGATGCAACTCGGATTCCTGGGCGCGGGCGATTTCTGCCACCCCGTTCAGAGGGACGGCATACAGGCGCTGCTCTACCCGGAACAATAAAGCCTTAATGATGGCGAGGGTCAGTGGCAGCTTGAGGCGGAACGTTGTGCCCTGACCGGGATGGGTGGCGATGTCCACGCTCCCTTTCAGCCGGTGCAGGACAGTTTGGACGACGTCCAGGCCGACTCCCCGGCCTGCAATCTCGGTGATCTCATCGGCAGTGCTGAATCCTGGCCGCAGAACCAGTTCAAGAACGTCGGCTTCGCTGAGCGCATCCGCTTCTTCCGCCGTTACCAGCCCTTTTTCCAGGGCCTTCGCTTTTACCTTCCGGCTGTCGATGCCGCGCCCATCGTCACTGACTTCCACAACTACCTGGTTGCCATGATGGTAAGCCGTAAGGTGGATGGTGCCCCGAGCGGGCTTGCCCTGGCGGCTGCGTTCCTCCGGGCTTTCGATACCGTGGCTGATTGCGTTCCGTACCAGGTGCGTAAGCGGCTCTGCAATCGCATCCAGCAGACTTTTATCCAGATCCGTGTCCTCCCCGCTGAGCAGAAGGTCGACTTCCTTGCCGCATTGTTTGGCCACATCCCGGACCATGCGCGGGAATCGCCGGAAAAGCTGCTCGACCGGAACCATGCGGATTTTCATGACCGAGCGTTGCAAGTCACTCAACACCCGCGTCTGGAATGCCATGGCGTCGCTGAAACGGCCCCGCATCGCTTCCTTGGGGAAGCGCCGGGAAAATTCCAGGAACGTCTGCTGCATCATCGATTTTCCGATGATGAGCTCGCCCACCAGATTGAGCACGCTGTCAATCCGCTCGGCATCAACTCGCAGGATGTTTTCGGCAGCAGCGGGGAAAGCTTTGCTGGAGCCAGCTTCATCCAGGGATGAAACCAACCGTGCTTCAGGTTCGGAGGCGGGAGCAAGAAGCGCGCTCTTTTCGTCCGAAATCGGCGGGGCCGCAGGTTTCTTTCCTGTAACTTTCGACTTTAACGCCACCACGCCAACCTTACTGATCACCGTCGGAATGCGGCATTTGGCTGACACTTGATCCGCCGATTTATCGCTGGCCACCAGCAACTCGGCATGCTTGGCGCTGGCCGGCGAACCCGGCTCCGGCCGGGCTGCGATAACTTCGCCGACGGAACTGAGTGCATTGAGCAGAAGTTGCCGCGCCGCAATTGGCATGGCGCAGTGTGGATCGATAAATGTGGTGACGTGGTACACGCGTTTTCCCAGGCTCATGGCTTTTTCGGCAGCCAGCTTTTCGTATTCGGTCCAGGCGCTCTGAGCCATGGGTTTGGAAGTCTTCGAGATTTTCTTCTTGCCCCGCTTATTGGGGGCCTGGGGAGCCTCGGTCAGCGCGCGAATCATTTTGCGCAGGGGTTCGGCTGAGGGCGGTTTCGCTTTCCGGCGATATGCCGCCACCATCGCGTTGAACGTATCGGCGGCGGAGAAGGCCACTTCGGCGAGGGTCGAATAAGCCGATACGCTGTCGAGCGACAACGCGTCTTCAAGTTCGTGCGCGGAATTGCTCAGTTCGCGGTAACCGCAGGTAGCGGCGTCCCCTTTGAGGGTGTGAACGATGCGCCGGATGGTACGTACGATTTCGACGTCTCCAGGAGATTTTTCCAGCTTCAGGGCCTCGTCGTTCAGTGCCTGCAGCAGTTCCTGCGCGCTCTCAAAGAAGAGCTCTTTCAACTCGGATCCACGGTCATCGGTGTACTGGCTCACTCAGTCTCCTCAATCTTCTGATACGCAGTGCCGCTGTTTCGGTGGACCATGACGAACTTATCGGTTAATCCCAGGAGGCTTTCGGCGTGTCCCACAAAAAGGTAGCCCTCGGGATTCAGGCAGCGCGCGAACTTTTCGACCAGGCGCCGCTGCTCAGCTTCATCGAAATACATCATCACGTTGCGGCAAAAGATCACGTCGTTGCGCTGCGGAAGGTATTCGGTTTTCAGATTGTGGAAGTCGAAATGGACGATCTCTTTGAGCGCTTTCTTTACCGCGTATCGTCCTGCCACCTTGTCGAAATAACGCAGTCGATAGTTGTAGTCCACTGATTCCATCTGAGAATCGGTATAGGTGCCCTCCTGGCCGGCCCGCAAAACCGAATAGCTGATGTCGCTGGCCATAATTTCGACTTTCCAGGGCGATGGAATCAAGGGCTTCGGCGCGGCCGTCTCCGTGGCGTGTGGGGTGCGCAAACGGTGATAAGCAAGAGTGTCTGCCACCAACATGGCCAGGGTGTACGGCTCCTGGCCGGTGGAGCATCCCGCGCTCCAGATGCGTAACGAAAAATCGCGTCGCGCCTGCTTACGCCGAACCAGGTCCTCCAGCAGGTGCTTGTGGAAAAGCTCCATCTGCGATTTGTTGCGGAAGAAACTGGTCTCATTGACCGTCAGGTTCTCCACCAGCAGGCTCATTTCGGTCTTGCCGCCATCGCTGACGAGAAGCCGGTAGTAGCTGTAGAAAGAGTCCAGTTGGCACTCTTTCAGACGCCGCTGCAGGCGATCCTGCAGAAAGTGTGACCGCCGCTCGTCGAAATGCATGCCGCATTCCTGGTAAACGAGCGCCTGCAACAGCTTCAATTCGGGTTCGGTAAGCTGCGCCGTTGCGCCTGCTATTCCCATGGTTTGTCTTTCGCCCACTGCTATTTGGCTGCGGCCGCGGCCCGGGTTTCCCCGGCTGCGGTTCGCCCTTCGCCACTGGAAGCCGCTTCGTTCTTACGCAGACCTTCGCTGTATTCCAGCAACCTGGCTGGATCGAGCAGCACGATCAGCCGCCCCCGAAACTTGCCCAGCCCAGTCACGCAATTCAGTCCGCTGTCCTGAAACACCGTAGGAGACAAATCAACATCGGCGGCAGGAATCTTCAGCACCTCAGAGGCGGAGTCGACAATCAGACCGGAAAGCCTTCCATTGTGTTCCACCACCAGGATCCGGTTACGCCGCGCCGGGTGGATATTTTTCTCGCCAAAGCGTTTACGGAGATCGATCACCGACACGATCTTTCCCCGCAGATTGATTACTCCCTCCATGTATTCCGGCGCATCCGGAACAGCCGTAATCTCAGGCACCCGGACGATCTCGTGCAGCGCAGCGATGGGGATGCCGTAAGTTTCACGCCCCACCTGGAAGCCGACGATGTGCAACTCTCGATCCATGAAGGTCCTGGTTTCAGCCACGCGCACCAGCGGCTGCGTAGCGGGCATTACTTCTGCCTGCGGCTCTCTCTTCGTAATGCGAGGTCGCTCGCTCGATCTGCTCCAGCGCAAACCGGTCCATCGAATCCAGAAGCTCCCGCGACATTTTCGACATCTGTTCCGCCGAGGCCGCCAGTTCGGTTGAACCCGATGTGGTCTGCTGGACCAGTTCCCGCATCCGCTCCATGGCTTTGACCACAGCCTGAGCGCCGGACGCCTGTTCTTCCACCGCGGAATTAATCTCGTGCGTAATCTCGTTCAGCCGCGTGGTGGCTCGCGCAATCTGCGAGGATCCATGCGACTGCTCATTGGTGGCCGCGCCAATCTCCTGGGCAAACTTGTAGACCTCGGTGACCACATTGGAAATCTTGCGCAGAGCGCTGTTCAGTTCCTGCCCCAGCCCCAGGCCATCGTTCACGATGCCGGTGCTTCGTTCCATGTTTTCTACGGCCTTGCGGGCCTCTTTCTGGATACTCTGTATGAGCTCGGAGATTTCCTTGGTGGACTGAGCCGACTTCTCCGCCAATTTTCTGACTTCGTCAGCCACCACCGCGAAGCCGAGACCGTGCTCTCCGGCGCGCGCCGCCTCAATGGCCGCGTTCAGCGCTAGCAGGTTGGTCTGCTCTGCCAGGTCGTCGATGACCTCGATGATCTTTCCAATATCGTCGGCTCTTTGACCCAGGATGCCGATGATTTCCCCCGACGAACGGATGGTAGTGTTAATCCGGTTCAGCCCGTCCGTGGCTTTGTCCATGGTGGTGATGCCGCTGTGCACTTCTTCCCGCGAGCGGTTAGAGATGTCCAGCAGCACCTTGGCGGTATCCGCTACCCGTTGGATGGAAGCCACCATCTGGTCAATCGAAGCCGATGTTTCGCTGACGCTGGAGGCCTGGGTCTGCGTGCTCTTCACCATGTTCTGCACGTTGACGCTCATCTCGTGCATTGTGCTGGTAACCTCGTCGATCGCTGAAGCTGTCTGCAGGCTGATCTTCGCGGACTCATCCGAGGCGCCCGCCACCTGGGTGGAAGAACTGGCCACTTGCGAGGCGGCGTCGCGCACGTTCAGAACGAGATTTCTGAGGCCTTCGATCATGCGGACAAATGCATTGCCCAGGGTGTCCTTCTTTGATCGCGGCTGTACCTTTACTCCCAGGTTGCCCCCGGCGATGGCTTCGGAAACTGCGGCCATCTCCTTGAGGTAGGTCACCATCTTGGCAAATGTTCGCGCCAGTTCGCCGATCTCGTCGCTGCGTTTGATATCGATTTCATGGTCCAGGTCCCCTTCACTACCGATCTGTTGAGCGACCTTCATCAGATTGGTCAGGGGATCGGTAATGGAGTTGGCGGTTGTGTATGCGATGACCACACCCAGGATCAACGCCACGAGCGTGCTCAGGGACGCCATGACGATGGTCGCGGTCGCCGCGGTTTCGTCCGACTTGCGCCGCTCCTCCAGGACCTTCTTGTTTTCCTGGTCAGCCGTATCCAGATATTCGGTCGAAGTTTTTACCCAGGAGCCGGCGTCCTTCTGCAGGTAAAAAATCTGCAATTCCGCCACGGTTGCGTTCCCGCTGTCTACTTCTTTTCGCTTTTCCACCAGGGGCGCGGCAAATTCACGGGCCCAGTTCTGCTCAGTCTGTTTAACCTTCTCCAGTGCTGCCCGTTGCTGTTCCGACTCGGTAAGGCTCTCCGTGTTTTGCAGTTTGTCGGTCAACATGCGCATGCCGTCGTTCATCCGCTCTACTTCGCGGCTGTCACCACTAAGCAGGTAGTTGCTGAGATAAAGACGGTTCTGCATCATCTGGAACTTGACCGCGTCGGTGGCGTCGGCAAGGCCGAGAGCCTGCGAGGCCGAGGCTTTGGCGCTGTGCTCACGCCGGACCGCGATGAGGTTAACCAGGAACAGCACCAAAACCATCGCCAGCACAGCCCCGAAGCTTACATAGAGTTTCTTGCCAATCCGCATCGCTGTTCCTCCACTACTTTCTGGTCCTGCTCCTATGCTCCTGCCCGGCGGTTCTGAGGCGGTCGTTAGTCTTGAGGCTGGAATTTGAATTCGACGACGCCGGAACTCTCTTCAGTCGCCGACTCGAACTTCCATTTCTTAATTGCGTCCATGGCGGCATTTACCAGCAAGGGGTGTCCTCCCACCGCTTTCGAACTCCTCAGGCTGCCATTTGGAGCCACCACGACCATCACCTTTACGGTGCCGGTAATGTTCATCCGGCGCGCGATGTCCGGATAGAGGGGAGGCACTCTGCTCTTAACTTTCCGGGTCAGTTGATCTTTGTCTGTCGACGCGGCTTCCTCCGCCATCATCTGCGCTGGAGGAAATGCCACAACCGCCGCCGAAAGTCCGAGCAGCGCAAGCAGAGCGGTGGCCAGGGTTAGCTTTTCTCTTACTAAAGACACAGGTCCACCCCCATCTGGCATTCCTCAAGTGCACGGCCGTTGCCAGCCCTAGCGGAGAACGCACCGGGAAATCGACCTCCCCCTAAACCAAAGCTCAAGAAAGACTTATTCACAACGATCGGAGGACCCAGAGGGTCGAATTCGAGCTAAGAATCGTCTCACGAAGGCCGGCGTTTCTCAGGTTGAGATGATTTTTCTCTTTGCATTTGCACAACTCGGTACCCGGCACATTTTCCCTTGACTCAAATTGAGATTAGGCGCTAGTTTTCCTGTATATTCAATTACTTGTAGTTAATTAGTATTTGAGTTCCGTCTGAAAATGGAATCTGGCGAAACAACCGTACTTGAAGGGCCGGAGCAACCTTCGGATGAGGCGTTTCAGAGGCTGCTACTTCGATTTTCCACGGCAGCTTCCCAAGGAATTCAAAAGGCTTCTTTGATTCGACTCTTCTGTCAAACCAGCCGTCGCTTCTTTAAGGCGGATGGAGCGTATTTCTGGCAGTTTTCTTCCAACCGAGATGAGTTGGTGGGTGCGGAAGCGGACGGTCTGATGGCAGATCGTTTCCGTGGCACTCGCCTCAACGCCAGCCAGAACTCTGTCGTAGCCGAAGCGGTTCGCCGCCGGAAGACGGTATATGTGAATCACATCGATTCGACCAGCTATCCCATGGCTGCTGAGTTTCAGGCAAAATCTCTAATGGCGGCGCCACTCATAGTCGCCAAAGAAATGGTTGGAGCGGCGGTTTTTCTGCACAGTTCCGATCCGGTGTTCTTTACCGACGATCTGGCTGCCAAAGCCACCATTCTGGCTGGCCAACTGGGAAGTTTACTGGAAGCCAGCCGCCTGGCTCAGGTATCGCTTGAAGAGCATCGCCGCACCCAGATTCTGGCGGAAGTAGCCCAGGCTCTGCACTCCGTCCCCGACGCGACCGGCGTGGTCGAAGGTATAGCAGACCGCCTGCGTGTGCTGTTGGGCACGCCACTGGTGTGTATTTTGTTGCGGCAAGGCGGGGCGTTTGGCTTACAGGCGGTGGCGGCAGATTCTCCACAAGCTGCCGCATCGGTCTGGGCCCGTCACGACCGCAAGGGCTTGCACTTTGCGGCTGATCTGGCGGCGCGCGCGGTGGCTGCCGGGGGCCCTGTCAGCGTCACACTCGATCCGGCGACTCATTCGTTGGGCGAATTGGTTCCAGGCGGCGTGCTGATTGCTGCGCCTTTCCGCACCTCTGAAACACAGGGCGCGGTATTGGTCTACCCCCGGCCACAGGGGGCGTTCAGCGAGGATGAGAAATCGCTGATTTCGACGGTCACCGGTTTCGGCGCAGTTGCCATCGCCAACGCCGAGCTTTATTCCAGGGCGCGAGCTCAGGCGCGCGAATTACATCAGCTTCTGGAC
>CATPBY010000278.1 GCA_955652845.1 uncultured Terriglobales bacterium
CAGCAACGACGATAGCCATGCACTGGGAGCGTGCCACATGTGTCTAGCCATACCCGGGAAGATCATCGAGATCAGTTCCGGCGCCGGCGCCGGCAGCCAGGATTCTGCTCTTGTTGACGTAGTGGGAGTACGCCGCCGAGTGGACTTGGGTTTGCTGCAGGAGGACCGGCCGGGTCCGGGAGACTGGGTGCTGATCCATGTGGGCTTCGCTATGAGTAAGATCAGCGAGCAGGATGCGCTCGACCAGATGAACACACTGCGGATGCTGGGCGAGAGCGAAGCGGCGATGCAGGAAGTCCAGGGCTACGGGGGCGAAGAGGTGGAAGATCAGAAGCCCATCTGACTGCTGATGCCGCAGGGAGACAGAGTGAGATTTGTAGACGAATTTCGGGAACCGAAACTGATCACCAGGACCGCGGATGAAATACGGCGGCTTGCCGATCCGGGCCGTCATTACCGGCTTATGGAAGTTTGTGGTGGTCACACCCACGCCATCTATCGCTTCGGCCTGAAAGACATTCTTCCTGAAAACATTGAACTGATTCACGGGCCGGGGTGCCCGGTATGCGTGCTGCCAATGGGGAGAATCGACGATGGCTTGTCGATGGCGCAGGATCCTGACGTGATCTTCACCGCCTTCGGCGACATGATGCGCGTCCCCGGCACCCACGGCAGCCCTCTCGAACACAAAGCCCGCGGGATGGACATTCGAATCGTGTACTCGCCTTCCGACGCTCTTAAGCTGGCCCGGGCGAATCCCGGCAAACACGTGATGTTTTTTGCCATCGGCTTCGAGACTACCGAACCGTCTACCGCGCTCACGCTGATGCGCGCCAGAGCCGAAGGCATCCATAACTTCTCCGTATTCTGCAACCACGTGACCATCATTCCGGCGATCAGGGCGATCCTCGATTCTCCCGACATGCGTCTGGATGCCTTCATCGGTCCTGGGCATGTCTCGACCGTGATCGGTTGCCGTCCTTATGAATGGATCGCGCAAAATGAAAATAAGCCGATCGTGGTATCGGGC
This sequence comes from uncultured Terriglobales bacterium, assembly GCA_955652845.1. Lineage (GTDB taxonomy): Bacteria > Acidobacteriota > Terriglobia > Terriglobales > Acidobacteriaceae > JABCYV01. The sequence continues at coordinate 1,031 of CATPBY010000278.1, forward strand.
TTTGAGCCTTTGGATATGCTGCAATCGATCGTCATGCTGCTGCGTCAATTGAAAGCTGGCGAAGCCAGGGTCGAGAACCAATACAAACGGGTAGTCCCATGGGAAGGCAATCGCGCGGCCCTGCGTGCCATGGCGGAAGTCTTTCAGTTGCGTCCCTATTTTGAGTGGCGCGGTTTGGGCTTTATCTCGCAGTCGGCGCTGCGTATTCGCGACACTTATGCGGAGTGGGATTCGGAGCAGCGCTTCAGCATCCCCGGCATCCGTGTAACCGATCCCAAAGCGGCGCAATGCGGAGAAGTTTTGAAGGGAGTGCTCAAGCCGCATCAATGCAAACTTTTTGGACATGAGTGCACGCCGGAGCATCCCATCGGCGCACTTATGGTTTCTTCGGAAGGATCATGCGCCGCCTACTTCAATTACGAACACCGCAAAATGGAAATGGTGAACATCCTGAGTCCGACCGCTTGACCGCGGAAGTTGCTTCGGACAGGTTTTCACCGGTCCGCTTCCGCGAGGCCCAGATCGAGATGGCTCATGGCGCCGGAGGCAAGGCCAGCCGCAGGTTAATAGAGGGTCTTTTCGCCCCGCTGCTCTTCGGCACGTCCTCGGAACCTCTGGGAGATGCCGCGCATCTTGAGATCAACGGCGCTCGCGTCGCGATTACTACCGATAGTTTTGTGGTTAAGCCACTGAGTTTCCCCGGAGGCTCGATTGGCGAGTTGGCCGTAAATGGCACCGTCAATGATCTGGCAGTATCCGGGGCTAAAGCGGAAGCGTTGGTATGCACTTACGTGCTGGAAGCAGGGCTGCCGACGGCAGTGTTGGAGGCGGAGGTCCGCGCCATGGCGGCCGCCGCCCTCAAAGCCGGGGTCCGAATCGCAGGTGGCGATACGAAAGTTGTGGAACATGGCAAAGCGGACGGCATGTACATCAGCACTACCGGGATCGGTTGTCCACTTCGCAACGTACGCATTGATGCGGCGTCGGTGCAGCCGGGCGACAAGATATTCCTTTCGGGGCCGATCGGCGACCCCGGCATCACTATCCTATTGGCTCGCGGCGAACTGGATCTTGAAGCGGATCTGCGGTCCGACACTCGTTCCGTCCTCCCCCTGGTGGAGGCGCTGGTGCGCGAAGCGGGACCTGGAATCCGCTGGATGCGTGATCCCACTCGCGGCGGCGCCGCTACCTCGCTGAACGAACTGGCGAGAGATTGCGGGCTTGGCATGGTGCTGTTCGAAGATCAGGTTCCGGTGCGGGATACTGTTCGCGGAGCCTGCGAGCTGCTGGGCCTCGATCCGCTGCATATTGCCAATGAGGGCCAATTCCTTGCGGTAGTTTCTGCGGAATATTCAGACGCTGCACTCAATGCTTTGCGCCTCGCGCCCGGCGGCGAAGAAGCACAAATCATCGGCGAAGTCCGCGAACAGCCCGCAGGGGCGGTACTGGAAACCACACGCTACGGCGGCAGCCGCATCGTCGATATGCTGGTAGGGGATCCTTTACCCAGAATTTGTTGAATGCAGGCGCGGGTGTCCGCGCTGGCTCGGCGCGGCGGAGAATGATGGGTTGAAAAGCAACATGGCTACTGGATACCAACTCGCAACTCAGGTCGAAGAGCGCCTTCTCGAACGAAATCGGATTGCCGAGCATTTCTTCACCCGGGAAGCGCATCGTTTGGCTGAGGCATGCCGCAGCATGTCTGAGCGTTTTCTGCGGGGCGGCCGTCTACTGGCGTTCGGGCGTGGTCCTTATGCCACTGACGCGCAGCACGTCTCGGTGGAGTTTGTGCATCCCGTCATCGTGGGCAAGCGCGCGCTGCCCGCGCTCGATCTGTCAATTGCGTTCCGCCCCTGGATTGAATCGATTCTTCGCCCCGAAGACATGGTGATGGGCTTCGGCCCACCGAAGGGCGATCCTGAAGTGTGGGCCACCTTGCAGGAAGCACATACGCACGACGCCATGACCTTCGCCTTGCCGGGCTTCGAAGGGTCTTACTGTGTCGACGCCGCAACCCAGGATCCGTTTATCCATCAGGAGATCATCGAGATTCTCTACCACACGTTGTGGGAGACGGTGCACGTTTTCTTCGAGCACCGCGAGCTTGGACATGACGTCGGCGAGTCTGCTTTTCTGTACCCGTTTCTCGGACAAGAGAAGCAGGAAACGGGCGATCTGGTTGCAGGGGTCGCGAGTTCAATACTCATGAAAGTGCAGGACGACGCCAGACTGCGAACGCAGGTGGCGAATCAGCAAGCTGAGGCGATCAGCAGCACCGCCCTGGCTATCCGGGAGCGTTTGCTGCGTGGCGGCAAGCTGATTCTCTTCGGCAACGGCGGATCTGCGACCGACGCCAATGACTGGGCAATGGACTGCTTCCTTCCACCGCCCGGTTATCGTCCTATCCCAGCTGTCTCGCTTTCGCTGGAACCTGCGAATATTACCGCCGTGGCCAACGATATCGGGACCGATGTCATTTTTCTTCGTCAATTGATTGCACAGGCGCGTCCGGAAGACGTCGCCATCGGTATTTCTACAAGCGGCGGCTCGCGCAATATCATCATGGCGCTTGAGGAAGCGCGCAAACGGAACCTGCTGATAGTGGCGCTGCTCGGATACGACGGGGGCGAGATTCGACGAAGGGGTCTGGCCGATTTCCCAATTGTTGTGCCCTGCGATTACATCCCGCGCATCCAGGAAGTGCAGGCTTCGATTTATCACATCATTCGCGAAACTTTGGAGGTACTCGACCGTGCCCAGGTTTGAGCTCTTCGGATCGGCGCAATGCCCGCATACGCAAGAAATGCGGGACTGGTTGGAGTTCCGGCGCTGCGAATTCGTGGAATATGACGTTGACGCCGACCCCGTCGCGCGGCGACGCATGCGGGAACTGGAGGGCGGACAGCGCAATGTGCCGCTGCTGGTGGAAAACGGCAAAGTAGTTGAGGTGGGATGGCAGGGACGCAGTTGCATCGTTGAAGCTGAGTAAACAGATGGCAAGTGCCTGCTCGATTCGAGTGAGTGGCGTAGTCCAGGGGGTCGGCTTTCGCCCATTTGTGTATCGCCTGGCTCGTGCTAATACTTTAGGGGGATGGGTGCTGAACGGCGAGGCCGGCGTCGAGATTTATCTGGAAGGCGACGAGCTGGGACTGCAAGCCTTCATGCGCGAACTGAAGACGCAACCACCGCCCGCCGCGAAAATTGCGGAAGTGGAAATTTGCCCTGTCGCGCCGCTCGGAGTGAACGAATTTACCATCCGCGAGAGCCAGCGCCGCGAGCGGCCGACGGTTCGGATTTCGCCCGACCTTCCACTCTGTGAGGCTTGCGTCGAAGAACTTTTCGATTGCAGCAATCCGCGATTTGGTTATCCCTATATCAACTGCACCAACTGTGGACCGCGTTACAGCGTGCTGCTTGCTCTACCCTATGACCGGCCCAACACCACGATGAAAGATTGGCCTGTGGACGACTATTGCGCCGGAGAGTACGCTGATCCAGCCAACCGCCGGTTTCATGCGCAACCGGTCGCCTGTCCGGCATGCGGGCCTAATTATTATCTCCAGCCACAGGAAGACGCCATCAGTGGCACCGAAGCAACCATTCAACGCTCGGCTGAACTTCTAAATGCAGGCAAAATTCTGGCGATAAAGGGGCTGGGCGGATACCACCTGGCATGTGATGCCCGAAACCCGGCTGCTGTAGCGGCTTTACGTGACCGCAAGTATCGCAAGGAAAAACCGTTCGCAGTTATGGCTCGCGATCTCGATGAGGCTCGCAGGCTGGTGGAACTTACCGCGGAAAGCGAGGTGTTGCTCACTTCGTCGGCTCGCCCCATTGTGCTTGCGCCGGCGAAAGTGCAACTGACCGGGGTTGCCCCACAAAATGACGAACTGGGCGTGATGCTTCCCTACACCCCGTTGCATTACCTGCTGTTCGCCGCCGGCGCTCCAAGCGTTCTGGTAATGACCAGCGCCAACCGATCGAGTGAGCCAATCGCTTATGAGGACGAAGACGCGCTTCAGGGTCTCTCCGGTATTGCGGATGGATTCCTGATCGGTCAACGGCCCATCGCGCGCCGGATTGACGATTCGGTCGCTCGCGATGGAGTATTTGGGCCAGTAATTCTGCGGCGCGCTCGCGGGTACGCTCCCGCGGCGGTTGCGACCTTGCCAAGCGAACGGCCGCTTCTCGCGCTCGGCGCAGACTTGAAGAACAGCATCACTATTGTGGTTGACGGCCAGGCCTTTGTCAGCCAGCACATCGGAGATCTGGAACATTACCCTGCATTGCGCGCCTTCCAGGAAACTATTTTCGATCTGGTGTCCATGTACGAAGTGGATTGGGATGAACTTAGCGTGGCGCATGATTCTCACCCGCAATACTTTTCAGCGCTCTACGCTTCGGAGTTGAGAGTTCAACGGAGAGTGGCTGTGCAGCATCATCGTGCTCATGTCGCATCGGTGCTGGCCGAGCAAGGCGAATTTGATAAGCGAGTAGTGGGCGTAAGTTTTGACGGCACAGGCTATGGAGATGACGGCAGCATCTGGGGTGGCGAGATCTTCCTGGGGAGCGTTAAACAAGGCTTTGAGCGAGTGGCTCATCTCCGCAACGCGCTGCTTCCGGGCGGCGATGCTGCCGCACAATTCCCCGTGCAGGCTGCGGCTGGTTTCCTGGCGCAACTGGATGGGTTGCCGGACATGAGCGCGGCGCCTTTTGACTTTCCTCATCGATATGCAAACGCACTGGAGTTGGTAAAAAAAGATGTCCGGACTTTCTCCACAAGTTCGATCGGGCGGCTCTTCGATGCCGTTGCGGCCTTGCTTGGCTTCACCCGCAAAATTTCTTTTGAAGGACAGGCGGCGATCTGGCTCGAGCACATGGCTGGAGCCGTCTCCGATAGCGATGCTTATAGTTTTCCCTTCACCGGCGCTGAGCTGGACTTTCGGCCGCTGTTGCAAAATGTGATTGCTGACCGGCAGCGCGGGCGACATCCCGGCGAGATTGCGCGTGCTTTTCACCGGGGAATCGCCACCGGCCTGGCAGATTGTGTGACCGCCATTTGCCGTCAGCACTCGGTGGACACCATCGTTTTATCTGGCGGCGTCTTCCAAAACGAACTGTTGCTGAAAGATATCAATTCGCAGCTCGGGAACAGGCTTCGCATCTGGACTAACCAGGCAGTGCCCCCGAACGATGGCGGAATCAGCCTCGGGCAGGCGGCGCTGGCGGCATTTGCATAAGAAAACTCCATGCATGAACTTTCCATCGCGATGAGCATCGTCGACCTGGCGCAGGAAGAAGCCGAGCAGCGTGGTGTGCAAGTCAACGCCGTGCACCTCAAACTGGGAGTCCTATCCGGCGTGGTAAAAGAGGCGCTGCTCTCGTCCTACGAAATGGCATGCGGCGATACACCGCTGCGAGGATCGCGCCTCATCATCGAGGAAGTCCCCGCAGTAGTGTTTTGCCCGAATTGCAAAGCGCAGCGTCCGCTCCACTCGGTGCAGTTCTTTGGTTGCGCTGAATGCGGAACCCCTGCCTCTGAGATCATTCAGGGTAAAGAACTTGAAGTAGTTGCGCTGGAGATACAGTGATGAACCCGGAACCCCGGATGGTGGAAGTTCGCAGGAACGTTCTGAAGCAAAACGATGTAGTCGCGCGGGCGCTGCGCAACCGCTTCCATACCGCGGGAGTCTTCGTGGTCAGTCTGGTTTCCAGCCCCGGATCCGGCAAGACAACTTTTCTGGAAAAGATCCTTACCCAGCTTCGCTGCCGCTATCGCGTGGCCGCGCTGGTAGGTGATCTGGCAACAGAAAATGATGCCGCGCGGCTGGCTCGCAGCCAGGCTCCAGTCCGGCAGATCATCACGGGGACGCTCTGTCACCTGGAGGCCGCCATGGTTCAGAACGCCTTAGACGAAGCCGAATGGAATCTTAGCGCGCTGGATTTTCTGTTCATCGAGAACGTCGGCAACCTGGTATGCCCTTCCTCCTACGATCTTGGCGAGGACCTTCGCGTCGTGCTGCTTTCCGTGACCGAAGGCGAGGACAAACCGCTGAAATACCCGACGATTTTCAACAGCTCGGACCTCGCCATTCTCACCAAAGGTGACTTGACCGCCGCGGTCGAGTTTGACACCGGGTCAGCATTGCGCAATATTCAGGCTGTGCGCCCCGGCATGCAGGTCTTCCAACTGTCGGCCAAGACCGGCCAGGGGATGGAAGAACTTCTGGGGTTCCTGCAACAACGCCTGGTTAACTTCAGAACCGCCGCGGCCGTTTAGGGCGGGAAGCAGAACCCATGATTGCTTTTCTTTCCATCATCGCTGTGGGGTTTTTTCTTGGGATGAGGCACGCCACCGACCCTGATCACGTCATCGCTGTCGCAACCATCGTCACCCGGCAGCGCAATCTGGCTCGCGCCTCTCTGATCGGGGCTTTCTGGGGAGTAGGTCATACCGTCACAATCTTCGCAGTCGGCGCCGCAATCATTCTCTTTAATCTGGTTATTCCCCCTCGCCTTGGCCTCAGCATGGAATTGTCGGTTGGACTGATGCTGATCATCCTCGGAGCCATGAATGTTGCAGGTTTTCTGCGATCCGTGCCTGACGCGCTGGATTCGCGCGAGGCCCCGCACCGCGACATGCATCATCAGGGCACGGTTCACTCTCATTCTCACAGTCATGGAGATTACGTCCACAGCCATCGACATGCTCACCAGGCTGAGGACCATCCTCGCAGAATGGACCAGACGCCGCTCGCGTTTTTGGACCGGACGCTTGCGAGATTCGGCGCGTATCGCCATCTCCGGCCGCTGGCCGTCGGCATCGTTCACGGCCTGGCGGGATCAGCGGCAGTGGCTCTGCTTGTTCTTACCACCATCGGTAATCCGCGATGGGCGATCGCCTATTTGCTGGTCTTCGGACTCGGCACCATCGCCGGCATGATGGTGATCACCATGAGCCTCGCCACCACGCTTAAGGTTGCGGCGGGAAGAAGCCACTTTATCGCTCGCAGGTTAGGAATGGCTTCCGGGCTGCTGAGCCTTGCGTTTGGTCTCTTTGTGGTTTACCAGATTGGCTTTGTGAACGGCCTCTTTACATCTCATCCCCTGTGGACGCCAAAATAGGTCGAATGCGCATGCCTTGATGCGGTTATCGGCTCGCCGCGACGAATTGACCTCAGGTTGGTACAGCAGCGCTGGCAAGCTCGCCGCCGGAGCCTGCCAGACGCCGCGATCTGCGCGGGTTTACAAGAGTCAAAAGCGCCGCTTATACTCCTCATCGGACGGTTCCTTCCCAGTTCCAGACTGGACGGAAATCTTGACCGCCTGAGCGCGTAAAAAGAATATGCCGCTGACTGTAAACAGCCGTCCCGTAGGCGATGTAATAGTGGTGCAGTGCAACGGCCGCATCGTGGCCGGAGCAGAATTATTCTCCCTGCAGTCGCATATTGGCGACGTACTGCCCAAGCATGGTGACGTTGTCCTGCAAATGGAGCAGGTAGGGTTCATCGACAGCAGCGGGCTGGGAGCCCTGGTCAGGATGGTTTCCAGCGCCCGCGCCAAGGGAGGGGATATCAAACTTTGCGGCGTCCAGGAACGGGTACGGAAAACGTTGGAATTGACGAATCTGCTCTCCCTGTTTGAGACCTACGACTCCCAGGCCGAAGCGATCACGGCGGCGTATCTGGGATCGCAATATTCAAAGGACAAATCCGCTGACGCGCGATTTCGCGTCCTCTGCGTGTACGATTCGGTCGAAGTGTGCGCGTTTTTAAAGGAGGTACTCTGCCGCGCCGGCTATAACGTACTCTCTACCGGCAATGTCGAGGACGCGCGCCTTCTGTTGAAAGCTACGAAGGCGAAACTTATCATCCTGGGGGCAAGCCTGCAAACAGTGCACGGTAAGTCGACGAAAAAGATATTCGAGGAAATCGACCCGGCGATATCGCTGGTGCAGCTGGAGTCGGACTTCAGTAAGCAGGATCCAGGCGAGTGCGTTCCCAGGTTGCTGGAAAGTCTACGAGCTGCCCAGGAAACAACCGCGAGCTAGAAGCGCCGGACCACTCCCTTGGTGCGCCGGTTGGGTCACCACGGGCGACGGCCAAAATGCTCCAGCAGCAACTGAAAATGGTAGGCCCGAATGGACTCGAACCATCGACCTCTTCCGTGTCAAGGAAGCGCTCTAACCAGACTGAGCTACGGGTCTGCACGTGAACGGCTGTGACTTCAATTCTACGGGCGGCGGACAATTCCGGCAACGTATGCACGGCGCATAACGTTTCAGTCTCCGGTTGTGGCTTTTTTACCCTGTTCGAGAATCAATACTTGCTTTGGCACGTTTTGGCCTTCTACGCGTAGTTCCGGAGAAGAGCCCCCCGGCTGCTGAAAGGTTGCAGTGATGGTAAGGCTCTCGTGGGGAAAAACCGTGACATAGTTGTCATCGTAGGTGATGGGCAGAATTTCTTCACCATCGTTTCCTTTCGTGACCTCCGCTCGAACAAAAAAGGCAATGTGATTGGTCGGATTCTTCAGCGTGATTCGAGCGACGGTATCGCCGTGGTCCGGAGAAACTGTGCCATTGAGACGCAAAGAAATTGAAGGCATACGGTTCAAAGCTGTGAAGTTCGCCCATTTAGTCAGGGTTGTCTTGAACTGCTCATCATTCTGGGGATCGCCAAGATCGTCGTCGGTCATTGTTTGCCAGTAAGTGTTATCCGCCAGCGGGTGGTTCGCACGGTCTCGCAGCTCGCAGCGAACCAGGTAAACCTGATCCAGTGATGCACGCTCCACTGATAAAGCCACCATCGAACTGCCAGGTTCCAAATTGAATTCTTTGCTTTCGCTTATAAATTTTCTCTCGCCCGCCAGGCTGTAAAACGCAACCCGAGCGCGAACATTAATAATACTCTCCTGGCTTTCATTGACTACGTAGACCTTTGCGGTCTTGCGGTCGCCCGTTGCATAGTAGTCCCACACGACGTTGACGGGGCGTAGAGCTCTCTTGGCCCCGAAATATCCGCCACCCTGCTTGAAATAGTCGTCGAACAAATGCCCGAATATTGAGGGCCAGGGATTATTCATCATCCAGTGCACCAGCATTTTGCGGTTGCTCCAATGGGTGGCGTAGCTCTCGAACTG
>CATPBY010000279.1 GCA_955652845.1 uncultured Terriglobales bacterium
CCGCTGGATGACTGGATCTTCTCCGCCGACCATGCCATCCCTCTGCTCGAAAATCATTTCGGCGTTTTGTCGCTCGAGGGGTTTGGCCTGGCGGGCAAGCCGGCCGCCGCCTCCGCCGCCGGAGCTATCCTCTATTATGTTCGCTCCACCCAGCGTGGAACTTTAGACCACGTGGATCGCATCGGTTTTTACGAACGCCAGAATTGCCTGGTGCTGGATTCGGTCTCGGTGCGAAATCTGGAGCTGATCGAGCCTTTGTTTGCCGCCGCGGACGCTGGTAGCACCCTGTTGCGTTCGATTGACGCCACGATCACGCCGATGGGCAAGCGGCTGCTGCGTTCATGGCTGCTCCGGCCCTCGATCGATCGTGCGGAGATAAACGCCCGTCTGGATGCAGTGGAAGCGCAGGTCAAAGAAACCGTTGCCCGCGAAGAACTGAGGCGGGCGCTCGATGGCATTTTGGATTTAGAGCGCCTGTTAAGCCGCGTGACGCTTGAGACTGCCAACCCGCGGGATGTGCTGGCGCTGGCGGCATCGCTGGCGAAAATCCCCGCGCTCCGCACCAGTCTGGCGCGCCTGCCGGCTGAGAGGTTAAAGACCCTGTGCGGGTCGGTAGATGAGTTGACTGACCTTCGCGACAGAATTGACAGGACTATCGTGCCCGAGCCGCCGATTTCCTTGAGCGACGGAGGCGTAATCGCGAGCGCCGTCCACGAAGAACTCGACGGGCTGCGCGACCTCAGCCGGAACAGCAAGCAATTCTTAGCCCAGATTGAGCAGCGTGAACGGCAACGCACCGGGATTACGTCGCTGAAGGTGAAATTCAATTCCATTTTCGGATATTACATCGAAATCTCGAAACCCAACCTTCACCTGGTTCCCGCCGATTACGAGCGCAAGCAGACCCTGGTCAACGCCGAGCGATTTACCACCCCGGAATTGAAGGAATACGAATCGAAGATCCTCGATGCCCAGGAAAAAATCGTTGAGATCGAGCGGCAGTTGTTCGCCGAGCTGCGCTCGGCAATCGCCGGCGAGGCCCGCCGCATCCGCCAAACCGCACTGGCGGTGGCCGAAGTGGACGTGCTGGCGGCGCTGGCGAATATTGCCGCGCTGCGCAATTATTGCCGTCCGCAGTTCGACGAGTCGGCAGACATTGAGATCCTTGAGGGGCGGCATCCGGTTATCGAGCAGCAGGAAATGGCAGGCGGCGGCGAGCGCTTCGTTCCCAACGATTTGTATCTGAATTCCACCACCCACGCGGTTCTGGTGCTCACCGGACCAAACATGGGAGGCAAGTCGACCTACCTGAGGCAGGCCGCGCTGGCTGTGATTCTGGCGCAGATGGGGTCATTCGTACCAGCGCGCTCGGCGCGGCTGGGCATCGTGGATCGTGTGTTCACCCGCATCGGCGCCAGTGACAACCTGGCGCGCGGCCGGTCCACCTTCATGGTTGAGATGACGGAGACGGCGGCAATTCTCCACACCGCCACGCCCCGATCTCTCATCCTGCTCGACGAGGTGGGCCGCGGCACATCGACCTATGACGGCTTGGCGATTGCCTGGGCGGCGGTCGAATACATCCACGCTCGCACTCGCGCCAAGACTCTTTTCGCCACCCATTATTTCGAATTAACCGAACTGGCCGGGCAACTTTCGGGCGTCAAGAATTTCCATGTTTCCGTGAAGGAGACCGGAAGCGGCATCGCCTTTCTACGAAAGGTTCAACCCGGCGCGGCCGATCGCAGCTACGGAATCGAAGTGGCCAAGCTGGCGGGACTTCCCAACGAAGTCATCGAGCGGGCTCGCGAGGTGCTCGCGGAACACGAGAGCGCCGGCCGCCAGGTCAGCGGACACCTTTCTCCGGGAGCCGATCCTCCGCCGGCACAGCTGACCATCTTCACACCTCTCTCGCAACCCGTTCTGGAAAAGCTTCGCGAAGTCGACTTGGACCGGCTGACGCCGTTGGAAGCGCTGAGCCTGCTGGCGGAATTGAAGAAACAAATCAATTAACTTCTGGGCAGGTTCAATGCGCAAAAGCGATATCGGACAGCTCCTGATCGTCGGCTTCGATGGCGCCGGGATGTCGCCTGGCCTTCGGTCCCTGCTCACGCGATTGCAGCCTGCGGGCGTCATCCTGTTTGCCCGCAACATCACTTCCGCTGATCAGACGCATCAGCTGCTGAAGGACTGCCAGGCTTGCGTTTCCACGCCTCTGTTCACTTGTGTGGACATGGAAGGCGGACGTGTTGACCGTTTTCGCAGTGTCACTGGACCCGCGCCGTCGGCTGCGAGTGTATTTGCCACCGGAGATCGCAAACTTTTCCGCAAGCATGGCAAAGTTATCGGAACAGCCTGCCGCACGCTCGGCTTCAATACGGATTTCGCGCCCGTGGTCGACCTTGCTCTCGAAGCCTCTCGCACCGTGATGAGCTCCCGCGCCGTCTCCGCCGACCCTGAACAAGCAGTGATTTACGCCCGGGAATTCCTCGCCGGACTCCGCTCCGCTCACGTCATCGGTGCCGCCAAACATTTCCCCGGCCTCGGCGAGGCAAACCTCGACACGCACTTCGAACTCCCCAGCGTAAACAAATCCTGGAAAAAGCTCTGGGCGGAAGACATTTATCCTTACCGGGCCCTGCGCCGCGAGCTGGACATGGTCCTGATTGGACACGCGAATTATCCCGCCGTCACCCACGACGGCGCCCCGGCTTCACTTTCTAAGAAATGGATTACGGATGTGCTGCGCAAAAAGATCGGATACCGCGGCCTGGTGGTCTCGGATGATCTGGAAATGGGTGGCGTGCTCAAGGCGGCGCCCATTGAACAGGCGGCGGTTGAGCATATTCGCGCCGGCGGCGATCTCTGCCTGATCTGCCGCCAGGAAGATTTTCTAATCCGAGCTTATGAATTGCTCCTCAAGGAAACGGAGCGCGACCGCCGATTTGCCCGGCGGGTGCAGGAATCAACTAACCGCGTCCTGGTCTTCAAGAAGAAGTCCCGGGAGATGCAACCCACGGCAACCGCTCCTTCAAAATTACGGCTGACCAAGCTTTCACGTCAGCTCCACGAATTCAGCGAACAGGTACGGCTCGAAACTGGCAATCAGAATGCGGGTCAGAAGACCATGGCTCGACGAGGTCGGGCATGATCGTCGCCGGAGTCATGAGTGGCACATCCGCCGACGGCATTGACGTCGCCCTGGTGCGGATTTCAGACCGGACAACCATTCGCTCCCGGCCTCGGATCAAACTTCTCGGTCATGCCGCCTTTCCATTTCCCAAAGATATCCGCCGCGCCATATTGGCGGCGATGAACGCTTCAGGCGCCCGCGTGGCCGATCTCGCGCGGCTGAACTTCGCGCTCGCCGAGCTGTATGCTGATGCCGTCCGCGCCACCCAGCGCAGATTTCGAATCAAGGCTGAGCTTGTGGGATGCCATGGTCAGACTCTCTACCATCAGGGCGAGCCCGCACGGTTCCTCGGACGTAACATTGTTGCAACCTGGCAAACCGGCGAGGCCGCGATCATTGCGGCGCGGGTCGGAGTTCCCGTGGTCTCAGATTTCCGCCCTGCGGATATGGCCGCCGGCGGCAATGGCGCTCCCCTGGTTCCATTTTTCGATTACCTGGTGTATCGCGACCAGCGAATCGGCCGCATTATCCAGAATATTGGTGGAATCGCCAACCTTACCGCCATTCCTCCCGGTGCGCCCCTCGAACGAATTGTGGCCTTTGATACCGGCCCTGGGAACATGGTGATTGACGCGGTTACCGAGCGCTTATTTGGTCAGCGCTACGATCGCGACGGTGTGATTGCTGCTTCTGGTGTCATACTCGAACCGGTTCTGGCTGTTGTGTTGCGCCTGCCCTTCTTCCGCCGCACGCCTCCGAAGAGCGCCGGACGGGAAGAATTCGGGCGCGAATTTGCCCAGGAATTCTTGAGGCGCTGTGGTCGGGCCAAACAGCAAGATGTCGTAACCACCGCGACCGCGTTGACCGCCCGATCAATCGCCGATGCCTTACGACGATTTGTTTTGAAGCGTCGCGCTGGCTTCGGCGAATTTGTCGTTTCCGGCGGAGGAGCGAACAATCCAACGCTGCTGGCGATGCTGGCCAACGCACTCACGCCTCTCGGCCTCCAGCTTCGATCTTCGGATGAATTCGGAGTGCCTTCGGGAGCCAAGGAAGCAATGGCATTTGCCCTCCTCGCCTATCAGACCTGGCATCGCCGGCCGTCGAATGTTCCCTCGGCTACCGGGGCAAATCGGGCTGTGATCCTGGGGAAGATTTCGTATGCTTAGTTCAGTTGGCTATTTTTTCCGCAGGGCGGCTGTGCCTACATGGTTCCGCCTGGCTACCGCGTTCTTACTTCTCACCATCGCTGCGTTTCCGCTGCTTTCTTGTTCTGCTCATCCTGATCCTGAAACTATGGTGATGATTATCGAAAGCAGTCCTACCAATCTCGATCCGCGGGTCGGGCTGGATGCGCAGTCCGAACGGATTGGTGATCTTATTTTTGATGACTTGCTCACTCGAGATCAGCATCTGAACGTGCAGCCGGGCCTTGCCGAGCGCTGGGAGATACCCGATCCTCAGACCTACATCTTTCATCTGCATCCTGGGGTGAAATTTCACGACGGCCGCCCCCTGACTTCCCGGGATGTGAAATGGACTTTCGATTCCCTGCTTCAAGGCCAGGTTCGCAGCACCAAGACCGCTGCCTATCGCCTGGTGCGCGAGATCGAGGCAGCCGACGAAAACACCGTGGTGTTCCATTTGAAAGAACCGTTCGCCACGTTGCTGTGGAATTTGTCCGACGGCGCCATCGGAATCGTGCCCTACGGCAGCACCTCCGAGATGAGCCAACATCCTATCGGCTCGGGACCATTCCGTTTCGTCAGCGCGGAGCAGGATAAAGAGATCATTCTCGAGCGCAACCGTGATTATTGGCGTGAACCGCCGGCAATTTCACGGGTGCGTTTCGTAGTGGTGCCCGATGCCACCACGCGGGCGCTGGAACTGCGGAAGGGCAGTGCCGACATCGCGGTTAACGCGCTCACGCCCGACATGGTACTCACCCTGGAGCACGATACCAACCTCGAGGTTTTGCGCGCGCCGGGCACGGTATTGAGCTACATGGCATTCAACCTGCGCGATCCCATCCTTAAAGATGTGCGCGTCCGCCAGGCAATCGCATGCGCCATCGATCGTCGCCCCATGATCCAGTATCTCGGCCGCGGATTTGCCCGTCTCGCCACCAGCGTTCTCCCTCCAGAAAGTTGGGCGTTCAACCCTGAAGTTTCTGCATACGCTCACGATCCCGAACGGGCCCGCCAACTGCTCGACGCTGCCGGTTATCCCGCGACAAATGGTGTGCGCTTTCACCTCACCATGAAAAGCTCGACCGAAGAGAGCACTCGCCTGATGGCCGCAGTGTTGCAGCAGCAGCTGCGCGAGGTGGGCATTGTCCTCGATATTCGCACATTTGAATTTGCCACTTTCTTTTCCGACGTCACGCGTGGAGCGTTCCAGTTCTATTCGCTGCGCTGGATCGGGGGCAATGAAGACCCTGACATCTTCGAATACATCTTTCACTCGTCCAAGTTTCCTCCCAACGGGGCCAATCGCGGCTATTACGCCAATCCCCGGGTGGATGTGCTGATCGATCAGGCTCGCGCCGAACCCGACCAGAAGCTCCGCAAGCAACTCTACGGGGAAATTCAGCAGATACTGGCCGAGGACCTGCCTTATATCGATCTGTGGTATCAGGACAACGTGCTAGTGCACTCCAGGCGAGCCAGAAATCTGATCCTCAATCCCTCCGGCAACTATGACTTTCTGAAGACAGCGGAACTGTCCGGGGCTCGATAGTCAAGAAGTCAACCGCGAATTTCTACGTGTTACCATCAAACCAAGGTGAAAATTCTCTTCATTGGCGACATTTTTGGCCGGCCCGGACGCACCATTGTCAAGGATCGCCTCCCTGGGATCGTCAGGAAGTATGGCGTCGATCTGGTGATTGCCAATGGTGAAAACGCGGCTGCCGGGTTCGGGATCACCCCACCTCTGGCAGAGGACCTGTTTGAATTGGGCATCGACGTCCTCACCACCGGCAACCACGTGTGGGACAAGCGCGAGATCGTCGACTACTTCCAGTTGGCGGACAACAATCACAACGGCATGGCGCGACGAATTCTGCGCCCGGCAAACTATCCCTCAGACATGCCCGGCCGGGGTGTTTACGAAGGCCGCAAGAATGATGTTCCTTACGCGGTAATTAATCTGCAGGGACGCGTGTTTATGGCCTCCAACGACGACCCGTTCCGGACCGCCGACCAGTTATTGAAACAGATCAAAGCGAAAATCATCTTCGTGGATATACACGCCGAAGCGACGTCGGAAAAAATTTCCCTGGGTTGGTATCTCGATGGCCGCGTCACCGCCATCGTTGGCACCCACACCCACATCCCCACCGCCGATGAACGCGTGTTGCCCGGAGGCACCGCTTATATCACCGACGTCGGCATGACCGGCCCCTACGAGAGCGTGATCGGGGTGAAGAAAGAGTTGGTTGTAGGACGCTTCCTCACCAATATGCCGGTCCGATTCGAGCCCGCCACAGGCGATGTTCGATTGTGCGCTGTGGTGGTGGACTGCGACCAGGCTTCGGGACACGCAACAACTATCGAGAGACTGATGCTGAGTTAAGACCGCTTGCGGCTTAAAACTTTCCTGAGCTCTTTCCTGTTATGCACGGGAATATGACGTAAGGCTACACGCGCCAGCGCCAGATACACCTCGCGCGCGTTCGGAATATTCTTCAGGACTTGCAGGTGCTTGCGCACAGTGGTTGTGTCGCCACGTCCGATCGGTCCGCTGAAGGCGCGCGCCGGACCGAGCTTCGCATAGTTCGCCAGAGTCTGCCTCAGGATTGGCATCATCTTCTTTCGAGAC
>CATPBY010000280.1 GCA_955652845.1 uncultured Terriglobales bacterium
GCTTAGGATCGCATGTTCCGGCAGGTTCAACGACTCGCCACTGCGGCCGGCAAGATCTTTCAGCATGCCGAAGAATAAAATACGTATCTGCATGGACGGTCAGTTGCCAAACTACAGTTCTCGGTTCTCAGTAGTTCAGCGGAGACCGGAAATTTCACAGACCGGAATGAATCTACTTTAGCCCAAAAATGCAATGCCAGCTTCCCCGAGGGGAACTGGCACGCTGAAGCGGCTATGAATGAACTATGTGACGGCCTGCTCAGCCAGAACTTTTTCTCGTTCTACTTCGTCGCGCCTTTCTTCCCTGGGGGTAGAAGGCAGCGCCAGATCCAGGACTTCACCAATGGTTTTGACGTAATGGATGTTCAAATTCTCAAGTTGTTCAGGCGTAAGATCCTCATCGACGTTCATTCTATTTTCGGCTGGCAGGATTACGTCTCGCACGCCGGCACGCTTGGCCGCCAGAACCTTCTCCTTGACTCCGCCAATCGGGAGGACATTGCCGCTTAATGTGATCTCACCAGTCATGGCGGTCAGCGGACGCACTGGCCGCGCTGAGAGGAGTGAGACCAGCGCAGTTGCCATGGTAACGCCTGCAGATGGCCCATCTTTCGGGATCGCTCCGGCTGGCACGTGAATATGAATATCGTGTTCGGCGAAGAAATTCTCTTCAATCCCCAGTTGCATGGAGTTTGAGCGCACCCAGGTCAACGCCGCCTGCATTGATTCCTGCATGACCTGACCAATCTGCCCGGTCATGGTGAACCCGCCCTTTCCCTTCATGGTGTTGGCTTCGACGAACAGAATGTCCCCGCCGGAGGGTGTCCAGGCCAGACCAACTACGACGCCGGCTCGCCGCGTGCGCTCCGCGATTTCGCCTTCGCTGCGGACTTTGATGCCACCCAAAAATTCCTGGACCACTTCCTTGGTTACGATTAGCTTTTCTGTCTTGCCTTCCGCCAGCCGCCGTGCCTGCTTGCGGCAGATGGTGCCAATATTGCGCTCCAGGTTGCGCACCCCAGCCTCACGCGTGTAGTGGCGGATCACGTAGCTGACGCCTTCCTCCGGGAATTCAATTTGTTCCTTGGTCACCCCGTTCTCGTCAATCTGTCGCGGAATGAGGTATTGGAAAGCGATATGAACTTTTTCCTCTTCGGTATATCCCTGGAGTTCAATGATTTCCATCCGGTCACGCAAGGGCTCCGCCACCGGGTCAAGCATGTTCGCTGTGGTAATAAACAAGACCTTCGAAAGATCGAAAGTGACGTCCAGGTAGTTGTCGCGGAAAGTTGAATTCTGCTCCGGATCGAGAGCCTCGAGCAATGCCGACGCTGGATCGCCGCGGAAATCCCGACCTACCTTGTCGATCTCGTCCAGCATGAATACCGGATCTTTCGTCTCAGCGCGGCGGATCCCCTGGATAATTTGTCCGGGCAACGCACCGATGTAAGTACGCCGGTGACCGCGAATCTCTGCTTCGTCATGAACGCCGCCCAAGGAGATGCGGACAAATTTACGTCCCAGGGCGCGGGCGATCGATTTTCCCAGCGAAGTCTTTCCCACTCCCGGAGGGCCAACAAAGCACAGAATCGGGCCTTTCATCCCAGGTTTCAAACGCCGTACTGAAAGGTAGTCAAGAATGCGATCTTTTACCTTCTGTAGGTCATAGTGATCGGCATCGAGTATCTCTTTGGCTTTGATAATATCGACCTCGCCGCCAGAGGTTTTGGCCCACGGTAGGACAGCCAGCCATTCGATGTAATTGCGGGTAACGGAATAGTCCGCGGCCATGGGGGACATGCGGGAGAGGCGTCCTAACTCTTTCAAGGCCTCTTTCTTCACGTCATCGGGCATTCCGGCGGCTTCAATTTTCTGCCGGAGATCTTCGGTGTCGCGCGCGCCTTCGTCCTGCTCGCCAAGTTCCTTCTGAATAGCCTTCATCTGCTCGCGCAGATAGTATTCGCGCTGCGTCTGCTGGACCCGATCCTGCACTTCGGATTGAATCTTGTTGCGCAGCTGTTGGACTTCCAGTTCCTTCGCCAGGTGTTGATTAATCTTCTCCAGGCGGACTCGCACGTCGGTGGTTTCGAGCGTGTCCTGCTTGTCTGAAGTTGAGAGCGATGGCAGCGAAGAAGCAATAAAATCCACCAGGCGGCCAGGCTCATCAATATTCATGGCAACGGTGGAGAGTTCGTCCGACAAAGTTGGAGATCCCGCCACAATCTGCTGGAACAGCGTTAGAACATTGCGTTGAAGCGCCTCCACCTCGGAACTCTTGGGCGGAATGCCTTCTGGCACCGATTCGACCCGGCCACGCATGAATGGCGTGAGTTGGACGAACTCCGTCAGCCGCACCCTCTCCAGGCCTTCGGCAAAGACAAAAAGGCTCTGGTTGGGCATTTTGACCACTTTGTGAACGACAGCAAGGGTGCCGACGGTATAGAGGTCCGTCGCCTGCGGAGCATCGACCCGGGCTTCGCGTTGGGCCACGACTACGATGGTCTTGTCCTCGCCCAGTGAATTAATCAACTGGACGGAACTCTCCCGGCCCACCGTCAATGGCAGGACGGCATGAGGAAACAGCACCGTATCCCGCACCGGCAGGATCGGTAAAGCCTGTGGTGGCTCAGGCTTAATTTCTTCTTTGGGCTTAGGAGGGCGCTCAGAGCGCGACTTCTCGGTCATGTTTCTCCTTGAGTCAGTTTCACTCAACTTGGATGAGACTGACTGGCAGAAAGATGCAACCGACTGCATACCGACAACTGAATGCGATTCTAAACCTCCGCGAAGACCTGTGCTTAGTCGGAGGTACAGGGGTGAGATAGCTCTGAAGTGTTCGACAACCCGGCGATAATGCTCTGCCCAATTGACGGGTACGCTATCCCAAATATCTTAGGAATTTTCCCGGTTGATTCTCAAATCCCGGGAAGACTTGGTTTAAAGCTCGGTTACCGAGGTGAGAATAAACCGCCTCGCCGATCACACGACGGAAGTCGGTGGTCAATGCCAGATCGCGGCCTTCGTAGAGTTGGGACTGGTCGAGCCCTGGCCAGCGTCCGTAGACGGTCCCGCCTTTTACCGGCCCTCCCATAATAAACATGACATTGGCGTGGCCGTGGTCGGTCCCGCGATTGCCGTTTTCGCGCGCGGTGCGTCCGAACTCAGACATGGTCACTACGACAGTATCTTCCATCAGATCGCCAAGATCGGTAGAGAAAGCGGCCAGTGACTGCGAAAATTCGCGGAGGACATTGGCAATCTGGCCCTGAGTATTTCCTTCATTGACGTGATGGTCCCACCCTCCGATATCGGCAAATGCTACCTGCACACCGAGGTTTGCCTTGACCAACTGAGCCAGCTGTTTGAGGCTGTCGCCGAAGCGTCCCTTGGGATAGGCTGCGTTGGCGGATGGAGTGTATTTCGATGGATCTGCCGACTTTAACATTTTGACTGCTTGGAACGTTTCCTGACCAGTGCCGTGCAAGACTGAATCGACCGACTGGTCGTACATGGCCTCGAATGTGCTGGAGATTGGCGCCCCATTAGGATTGCGGCCTCCCACCCCAAACTCATTGATGTTATTAACGGCTACCGCAGGTTCGCTGCCCGACAGGATGCGTGGCAGCGAAGGTCCCAGAGCGATGGCCCGGAAAGGGGATTTGTTCCCTGGTTCAGGCAAGGAATGGAGAGTGCGGTTTAACCAGCCGTCGTCGGTGGCCTTCACCCCGGGGGTGCCGGATTCCATGAAATCCTGCGCGTCGAAGTGGGACCGGCTGGGATCGGGGGAACCCGCGGCATGGACGATGGCCAGGTGGCGCTGCTTCCACAGGGGCTCGAAAGCCGACAAGGAAGGATGAAGACCAAAGAAGCCGTCCAGATCGATCACCGCGTTACGCGGAATATTTATCGATGGCCGCATGGCGTAGTAAGCCTGTTCACCATGAGGTACTACAATATTCAGCCCGTCCGCGGCGCCGCGTTGGAAGATGACCACAAGTCGTTTGTTCTTGCTGGCAAGGGACTCAGCACCGTAGGCAGCACGCCTTAAAAAGGACGGGATCACCGCCGTGCCC
>CATPBY010000281.1 GCA_955652845.1 uncultured Terriglobales bacterium
ATGCTGTTGCTGATGTCAATCCAGGAAGAAGAGTGGGACGAGGTTGATCTTGCCATCCGTCAGTTCCAGGGCATGACCCAAGCCATCAAGTTCTCACCCAGGCCTGTAGTGGCAGCGCCCTTCGGCATGACTCTCGGCGGTGGCTGTGAAATTTCTTTACACTGCGCCGTCCGGCAGCCTCACGCGGAACTTTACATGGGTCTGGTCGAGGTTGGTGTTGGCCTGCTCCCCGGCGGCGGCGGCTGCAAGGAAATGCTCCTGCGTGCGGTGGACCGCGCATCCACTATCCGTCCTGGCGAGAGAGGCGAGTCGGTCGAACTGATGGAAGCTATGAAGCGGGTGTTTGAGATCGTCGCCACTGCGAGAGTCTCAAGCTCTGCCCAGGAGGCCCGCGCTCTCGGTTTTCTGGGCGAGTCCGATGGCATCACGATGAATCGCGAGCGCGTCTTGTCCGAGGCGAAAGCCTGCGCCCTGGAATTGGTTCGCGCGGGATACGAGCCTCCGCAGCCCCGCACCGACATCCCCGCCCCGGGAGAGAGCATCCTGGCCGCGCTTAAAATGGGGGTCCACATCATGCGCCAGGCGGACTACATCACCGATCACGAGGTAAAAATCGCCACCAAAGTTGCAGAAGTGCTTTGCGGCGGAAATGTAACCTCAGGAATGCCAGTCAGCGAGCAATACATCTTGGACCTGGAGCGGGAGGCGTTCAAGTCATTGTGTGGCGAGCGTAAGACGCAAGAGCGGATTCAGTACACGCTGAAGACAGGGAAGACGTTGAGAAATTAGTCGGAGTTCTCGCGGGTGGAGGGTCTGGTATCGCAGGACTGGGCGAAAGCATGATTACTCGCGAGCCTGCGCCAGGCTGAAGCCACTTCGGAATGAGAAGCATCGAATGAGTGCCGGTTTCTGATTCCTAAAATCAGCCGCCTTTCGGTTTTAGGCCGAATGAACTGGCGAGCAGGCCACCGGCCACTGGAGTTTCCATGCGCGAAGTCGTCATTGTTTCATCCGTCCGAACTCCTGTCGGACGCGCCTCCAAAGGCACGCTCCGTAATACTCGCCCTGATGAACTGGCCGCGGTAGTGATCAAGGGCGCGCTGGAGCGGGTTCCACAGGCTGATGTGAAAGAGATTGAAGACGTCATCCTGGGTTGCGCTACGCCCGAGGCCGAGCAGGGTATGAACGTTGCTCGCATTGCGGCCCTCCGGGCGGGCCTGCCGGTAGAGGTCTCGGCGCTGACTATCAACCGCTTCTGCTCCTCCGGGCTGCAGGCGATTGCCATGGCAGCGGAGCGCATCATGAGCGGAGGAGCGGAGATTATTGTCGCTGGCGGAACCGAATCCATGTCCATGATTCCGATGGGCGGACATAAGATTTCGCCCAATCCCTGGCTGGTAGATCACTACCCGGATGCTTATCTCACTATGGGTCTCACTGCCGACCGGGTCGCCCAGCGTTTCGGAATTACCCGCCAGGCCGCGGACGAGTTTTCGCTGCGCAGCCATCAGAAGGCGCTGGCGGCGATCCAAGCCGGGAAATTCGATGACGAGGTTGTCCCCGTGCCGGTCAGCTTTACGACGCCCAACGGATCGAAGCCAAAGCGCCAGGAAATTAACTTCAAAGTAGATGAAGGCCCGCGTGCCGATACCTCGCTCGAGGCCCTCCTCGCGCTCAAGCCCGCATTCCACGCCCAGGGCACTGTGACTGCGGGGAACTCATAGCAAACATCCGAAGGGGCTGCCGCTGAGGTGGTAATGTCCGCCGATCGCGCCAACGACCTCAGCATCAAACAACTGGTGCGTTATGTTTCTTTTGCTACCGCCGGATACAAGCCGGAAGAAATGGGCATCGGTCCGGTATTCGCTATCCCGAAAGCTCTGAAGTTGGCTGGACTCAAACTATCCGACATCGACGTGATCGAACTGAACGAAGCCTTCGCGGCGCAATCGCTGGCGGTGATTAAAGAGGCAGGCCTTGACCCCGAGAAAGTCAATCCCAATGGAGGCGCTATCGCTCTGGGCCACCCCCTCGGCTGCACGGGCGCGAAGCTGACAGCGACAGTCATCCGCGAGATGAAGCGTCGCAACGCTCGTTACGGCCTGGTGACCATGTGCGTTGGTGGTGGGATGGGAGCGGCGGGTGTCTTCGAGAATCTTCAATAATCTGTGACCACGAAGGACCCGGAAGCACACAAAGGGAAGTTCATACTGAACTCGGTCCCGGCCTGCTGGAAAGCACTTACACGGCTTGCTTGCAGTACGAACAGCTACTTTCGTACCTTAAACTGAGTGGCAAATCTATCGGACTGCTTATAAACTTCAACGTTATACATCTCAACACGGGCTCAAGCGTTTCGTGAACGGTGTGGGTTGGCAATAAGGCTTAAACCCCGAAGGACACGAAGGTACACAAAGGAAAAGCTACATCGCAGAGACTGCATATGGCAACGATAAGCGCGGTTCCTATTACTAAGATTTCCGGCGGCAGCTTTCTGCTGGAAGAACGTAAGCCGGATGAGGTTTTTACGCCGGAAGACTTCACCGAGCAGCATCAGCTCATCGGCCAGACAGCGGAAGAGTTTGCCGTCAATGAAATTCTCCCCAATGTCGAGAAAATGGAACGTAAAGACTTCTCCATCACTCGCGACCTTTTGAAAAAGGCAGGCGAGCTTGGATTAAGCTCGGCCGAGATTCCCGAAGCCTATGGCGGCCTGGAGATGGACAAAGTCACTGCGGCAGTGATCGCGGACCACATCGCCAAATATGCCGGCTTCGCAACCACTTGGGGTGGGCACACTGGGATTGGGACTCTGCCCATCGTTTATTTCGGCACCGAAGAGCAGAAAAAGAAGTATCTGCCACGGCTGGCGGCGGGGGAAATTGTCGGCGCGTATGCATTGTCGGAGGCTTCGTCCGGCTCGGACGCCTTGAACTGTCGCGCTCGCGCCGTGCTTTCGTCAGATGGCAACCACTACCTTCTCAATGGCGAGAAGATGTGGATCACAAATGCTGGATTTGCCGATTTGTATACCGTGTTTGCCAAGGTTGACGGTGAAAAATTCACCGCGTTTCTGGTGGAAAGGACTTTTCCAGGATTTTCTGTGGGCGGGGAAGAACACAAGATGGGCATTCGGGGATCGTCCACCTGCCCGATCATTCTTAACGACTGTAAAGTTCCTGTCGAAAATGTCCTGGGCGAAATCGGCAAAGGGCACGTCATCGCCTTCAACATCCTGAACGTCGGGCGCTTTAAACTGGGCGCGATGTGCGTAGGCGGCGCGCGCGTTTCCCTCGAACACGCGATCGGCTACGCCAAGCAACGTAAGGCGTTTGGAAAGGTCATCGCCGACTTCGGCCTGGTGCGCGAAAAACTGGCCAATATGGCGGTAGGTATTTATACCGGTGAAGCGTTGGTCTACCGCACCGTGGGCATGATGGACGTTGCGCTTGGCGAAGTCGACAAGTCGGGCGCGGACGCTGCGAAGGAAACCCGCAAAGCCATTGAGGAGTATGCCGTCGAGTGCTCGATCATCAAAGTCTGGGGATCGGAGATGGTCGACTTCGTGGTCGATGAAACGGTTCAGATTTACGGCGGCTACGGATTCGTCGAGGAGTATCCCGCCGAGCGCGCCTATCGCGATGCCCGCATCAACCGCATCTTCGAAGGCACCAACGAAATAAATCGCCTTATTATCACCGGCTTCCTGCTGAAACGGGCGATGTCCGGCCAGCTGCCACTGATGCCTGCCATCAAGAAGCTCATGGATGAAGTGCTCGCAGGTCCCTCGCAGGGCGAAGATTTCGAAGGCCCTCTCGCTGAGGAGCGAATGCTGGTGGCCCAAGCCAAGAAGCTGGGCCTGTTTGTTTCTGGTTCGGCCACCCAGAAATATATGCAGGCCATTCAGGATCAGCAAGAAATAATGGGCGCCATCGCCGACATGACGATTGAGATCTATGCCATGGAATCGGCCGTGCTGCGTGCGCAGAAGATTGCCGGCAGTAAAGGAGAGTCAGCTGCGGTGCTTCCAATTGCCATGACCCGCGTCTATCTCACGCAAGCCATGGAGAAGATCGAAGGCGCGGCCAGGAAAGTAATTGCCGCGGTCGCCGAGGGCGACATGCTGCGCACACAGCTCGCAATTTTACGCCGTCTGGTTAAGCACGTGCCGTTCAATACGGTTGACTTGCGCCAGCAGATTGCCCAGAAGCTCATTGAGCAGGGGAAGTACGTGATAAGTTAGAGGGGCATGCCTATCGGAACATTCCACGCGGTCTTGCACAAGAGAAGCGATTTCTACGTTGCCGACAGACGTCCGCCAGTCACTGCGTTCGAGGCACATTTTGGCTAAGTCACGCAGTTTTCAAACGATCGGACGGTCCTTTTTCAATTCTTCCATCACACTTTGAATCAGCTCCTTCGCGTCCGTCAGACTCTTCATGATTATCTGAATATCCATCACTGGCTTATCCGGCCAGCGCTGGCTCTGGCAATACACGCCATGCTGGCCGACCAGCGCCATGGCGTCGGTGATCATATCCATGGTCACCGCCAGGCGGCCCCGGGGAACGCCCATCATGGTCTCGTAGTGTTCCAGTTCGTCCTGCTTCTCGTTGAATACCGGCATGCGGAGATTGTATCGTCCGTCATGCCTGGGGCATAATTGTCCGGCCTTGCTGTCCGGTTTATGATTTCTGCGTCCAAGAAATTAGCAAGGTTCTTTCAAGGAGGGATTCATGAAAAAATGTTTTGCACTGGTAGTTCTCTCGTATTTGACGTTAACGCTGTTGGCTGCTGCCCAACAGGATAAGGCCAAGCGGCCAAGCCCGCCGGCATCGGCCAGTTGCAAATTTGCCGACGGAAAGACAATTAAGACGGATTATTCCAGCCCGCGCGCCAAGGGCCGCCAGATTTTTGGTGGAGTGGTGCCCTACGGCCAGGTATGGCGCACCGGCGCCAACGAATCCACTACATTTGTCACCACGGCGAACCTGACGGTTGGCGACAAAGATGTGCCGGCAGGCAGCTATACGATTTTTACAGTGCCCGCCGCTGACAAGTGGACGCTGGTCATCAGCAAAAAGACCGGCGAGTGGGGCACCGATTATCCCGGGGAATCCAACGATCTGGCGCGTGTGGAAATGAATGTCTCCAAAACCTCCGCTCCCGTGGAGGATTTCACCATCGCTTACGACCAGCAGGGCGGAGGCTGTGTTCTGCGGCTGTCCTGGGAGAATACCCAGGCGTCGGTCGAGATCAAGGAGAAATAGGGAACGGGCACGGGCTCGGTTAAGAAAGCTCGGGTTTCCACCGCAGGATCGGCTTCCGGGCTGCCGTAACCTCGTCCAGCCGGGAGACGCGCGTGGAGTGCGGAGCATCCAGCACCATTTGCGGATCCTCCTGCACTTCATCCGCGATTGACTTCAGTGCCTGGATAAACAAATCCATCTCTTCTTTCGACTCGCTCTCGGTTGGTTCGATCATCAGCGCTCCCGGCACGATCAGAGGAAACGCGGTTGTATAAGGATGGAAACCGTAATCGATCAGCCGCTTGGCGATGTCCATGGTCTTCACGCCTTTCCGGGCCTGCAACTTATCACTGAAGACGACTTCATGCATGGTGGGCGTCGAGTAAGGCAGATCGTAGACTCCCTCCAATCCTTTGCGGATGTAGTTTGCATTGAGGACCGCGTCTTCGGTCGTCTGGCGCAACCCGTCGGGCCCGTTAGCCAAGGTATATGCCAACGCCCGGACGAACATTCCAAAGTTGCCGTAAAAGGCGCGCACCCGCCCAACCGAATGCGGCCGGTTGTACTCGAAGCCGAGAGTGCCGTCGTCTTTGGTGATAACAACTGGCGCGGGAAGAAACGGTTCGAGGATACGCTTGATCGCAACTGGCCCTGATCCCGGGCCGCCTCCGCCATGCGGGGTGGAAAAAGTCTTGTGTAGGTTGAGATGCATAAGATCGACGCCAAAATCTCCCGGACGCACCTTGCCAACCAGCGCATTCATGTTGGCGCCGTCCATATAAAGCAGGCCCCCCTTGGCGTGCATGATGTCTGCGATCTTGTGGATCTCCTGCTCGAAGATGCCGAGAGTGTTCGGGTTCGTCAGCATCAGCGCGGCAACATGTTCGTTCATCTGCGCCTGGAGCGCTGCAATGTCCACCATGCCCTGCGCGTTCGACTTCAGATTCTCCACCGCATAGCCGACCATGGCTGCAGTTGCCGGGTTGGTGCCGTGGGCCGAGTCAGGAATCAGAATCTTTTTTCGCGGAGAGCCCTTCGACTGGTGGTACGCGCGCACCATGAGCAAGCCGGTAAGTTCGCCGTGCGCGCCCGCCGCGGGTTGCAGCGTGATGGCGTCCATGCCGGTGATTTCGGTGAGGCAGTCGCTCAGCGTCTTCATGATGCTCAAAGCGCCTTGCGAAATGCGCTCCGGCTGATAGGGATGAGCGTTCGCCAGCCCATCGAAGCGAGCCACCACTTCATTCACCCGCGGGTTGTACTTCATGGTGCAGGAGCCGAGCGGATACATTCCGAGATCTATGGCGTAGTTCCAGGTGGAGAGCCGTGTGAAGTGGCGAATAATCTCGATCTCACTCACCTCGGGCATATGGCCCAGATCTTTTCTTTCTGCAGACCCCAGGAGTTTCGAGGCGTCGACCTCAGGAACATCGAGTGGCGGCAGTCGCCAGGCTGCCTTTCCGGGGGAAGATTTCTCAAAAATCAGGCCCTCGTTCTGGTTGATGTGGCGGGTGGCCTTCGGGGTGGAGCGTGTCATCGCACCACTTCCTGAACATCGATTTCGTTTTCGCTTCGGAGAGAGCCCTTGCCCTCGCTGACCACACCGGCGGCAGTGTCAATTACGGTGCGGGTGCTCAACTCGGTGCAACACCACAAGGCGGCATTGCCGAGTTCCGGGTAAAACTTCTTCAGCGGAAGGCCGCCGACAATCTTATGCCCCAGAAGACGGCTGTTGATGGCGTAAGGGTCCTCGCTGGTCTGCAGCACGAACTCATTGAAACGGGCGCCAGGGAATAGAACGCGTGCGTGTTTTCCGAACTGCCCCGCTGCGTAAGCCGTCTTCGCCAGATTCTGTTTCGCCAGTTCCCGCAAGCCGGTCTTGCCGTAAACCGTCATAAAGATGTTGACCATCAGCGCCACCAGCGCCTGATTGGTGCAAATGTTCGAAGTGGCCTTCTCTCGGCGGATATGCTGCTCGCGGGTGGCCAGTGTGAGCACGAATCCGCGCTTGCCATTCTTGTCGGTGGTCTGGCCGACGAGACGGCCAGGCATCTGGCGGACAAACTGTTCCCGAGTTGCGATCACGCCGCAATAGGGGCCGCCGAAGCCCAGAGGTACACCGAACGACTGCGCTTCCATGGAAATCACATCGGCCTGGCGCGGCGGCTCGATGATGCCGAGCGAGACGGCTTCGGCGATTGAAACCACCAGCATCGCTCCTTGCTGGTGAGCGATCTCCGCGACAGCGGCTACATCTTCTATACTTCCAAAAA
Organism: uncultured Terriglobales bacterium; assembly: GCA_955652845.1. GTDB lineage: Bacteria > Acidobacteriota > Terriglobia > Terriglobales > Acidobacteriaceae > JABCYV01. The sequence continues at coordinate 7,520 of CATPBY010000281.1, forward strand.
AATTAGGCGACTGAATCAGAACGCAGGCCGTTTCCTGGCTGATGGATTGCTCCAGATCCTTCAGGTCGAGCCGCCCACTGTCCGAGAATGTCACGGTGTTTAACGGCAGACTTTGATGGTGCGCATAGGTCTCCAGCACTTCACGATATTCCGGATGCACACTGCGCCCGATCACAACCGAGCGCCGGCCAGTGAGCCGGACCGCCATCATCACGGCCTCAGCTGCCGCCGTCGAGCCGTCGTACATGGAAGCATTGGCCACTTCCATGCCGGTCAGTTCGCAGATCATGGTCTGAAATTCGAAAATCGACTGCAGCGTGCCTTGTGAGATCTCCGCCTGATATGGCGTATAGGCGGTGAGAAATTCACCACGCGAGATGAGCGAGTCAATAATGACGGGCCGGTAGTGATGATAAGCGCCAGCTCCGAGGAACGTGGCATAGCCCTCCCCATTTTCGCGGGAGCGCTCGCGGAACCAGTCCATGATCTCGGACTCCGCCATCTGGCGCGGCACCGTGAGATCACGCTCCAGACGATATTCCGCCGGGATGGGCGCGAACAGGTCGTCGATCGACCGCGCCCCAATAGCTTTCAATATCGCTTCACGGTCGGCGGGGGACTTCGGCAAATAGCGCATAGGAACTTTAGTTAGATGTAACTCCTGGTCCGTTGGATTGCGGTATCTTCCTGGGAGTGGGAGCCATCCTCAAATAACATCGAAATCTCCTGTAGACAAAACCGGAGTGAATCGCTCAATTCAAGGCCCCGCCTCATCCGCAACGAACTTTTCGTAGTCGGCGGCGGACAGCAACGAATTCAGTTCGCCCCGATCTTTCAATGCAATCCTGATCAGCCACGCGCTGTGAGCATCTTTGTTTATCTTTTCAGGCGCAGTAGCCAGCTCGCCGTTGACTTCGGTTACCGTGCCCGAGGCGGGCGCATAAAGATCGGACACAGCCTTAACCGACTCAATGGAGCCGAAAGTTTTGCCGGCGGTTGTCTCCGCGCCAACTTTGGGCAGGTCGGCGAAGACAATGTCCCCCAGCGACTCCTGCGCATAGTTAGTGATGCCGATAGTCGCGTTCTTGCCGTCAGCTTTAATCCACTCGTGTTCTTTGGTGTACTTAAAGTCGGTTGGATAAGGCATGTTGTTCCTTTGTGGTTTAAGCCTTTTTCGGCCTCTTGTAGAACGGAGTTTGCACCACCTGAGCCTTCACTCCCTGACCGCGGATCACGACCTTGACGGTTGATCCCACATCCGCAAATTCGGGTGGGAGATAAGCCAGTGCAATGTTTTTTTTCAAAAATGGAGCGGGCGAGCCGCTGGTGACGTAGCCAATTTCGCGACCGCCGTCGTCCAGAACTTTGTATCCGTCGCGGGCGATGCCGCGCTCAACCATTTCCAGACCCACAAGCGTGCGTTGAAGATTATTGATCTTCGCTTTCTCCAAGGCGGCGCGGCCGATAAACTCAGGCTTCTCCATCTTGCAAAAGCGATCAAGCCCGGCTTCCCAGACGTTAATCGTCTCAGAAATCTCGTGGCCGTAGAGCGGCAGCTTGGCCTCCAGTCGGAGCGTATTGCGCGCTCCTAAACCGCAAGGCAGGACGCCGAATTCCTTGCCAGCTTGCAGAATTTCTTCCCACACGCGAGCGCTGAGAGCTTCGTCTGACGGAATATAGATTTCGAATCCGTTTTCTCCGGTATAGCCGGTGCGCGCGATGAGAATATTATTGAGCCCGCAAACCGTGCCTCGCGTTACCCAGTAAAACTTTACCGAGCCGAGGTCGGCCCCGGTGAGTTTCTGCAGGAGGTTGATTCCCTTTGGCCCCTGAATGGCAATTTGCGTGAAGTCGTCTGACAGGTTCTCGATCTGGCAGTCGAACTGCCTGGTATTGTCGCGCACCCAGTTGAAATCTTTTTCCCGTGTCCCCGCATTGATTACCAGTAAATACTCGTGCTCGCCGATGCGGTGCACGATTACGTCATCCACAAATGTGCCTTGCGGATACAGCAGGGCGGAATACTGCGCCTGGCGGACAGCTAATTGCGCGGCGTCATTCATGGAAATATGCTGAACTGCTGCCAGCGCCCCGGGCCCGGCAAGGCGAATATCACCCATATGACTGACGTCGAAGATGCCCACACCGCCTCGAACGGCATTGTGCTCGGCGATAATGCCACCCGAAGAAGGGTATTCGACCGGCATGTCCCAGCCATTAAATTCGACCATTTTGGCGCCCATCTGGCGATGGACGTTATTAAGCGCGGTCTTGCGGATGGTCAGCGTGGTCGCCTCAACAGCGGGTAATGGCAATGAAGACCTCGATCAAAGGCAGCGCTGCCGGAGATGGAAGACGAATTACCGTAACATGCGAACGGCGGGGGCTTCAACCGCCTCGAAAGGATAACGGTGCGGCGTTGTATCTAGCATCGCTGTGTCCAGCATCGCCGTGCCAGTTATCCCGAGCGGAGTCCAGGGACCTGCCTGCTGCTCGTATCTGTTACCAACGGAACTTTCGCTCCTGCTTGCGCCCGCGCTACAGTTCGCCCATGGCTACTGCTACCAAAACCAAGTACCGCTGCATGCAGTGCGAGATGCCCGAAGACAAGTGCACTTGCGAGAAGTATTGCTGTCTTTGCCAGGGGCAGGTCGACGTTCGGCTATGCGAGGACTCTCTCTACTATTGTCCACCTTGCCGCGAGGCCTGCAACTACAGGGTATCCGACTAGCCTGATCAGCGCATCCCTGAAGCGACAAGGGCAGCGCTGTATCAAGCATCGCTTTGTCCAGCGTCACTATCACCGGACTGTCATGCCGAGCGGAGGCGACGGACCTGCTTGCTGCCCGTATCCGTCGGACTCATACAAAACCAGGTGCCTCCACTCCGCTATCGGTTCCCCATGAAGCGATGACTCCGGCCGGGATGGCCGAGAACGAGACCTAAACCACCACTGCTTCTTTGTACTCTCCAAATACTTTCCGCAAGGTATCGGAGATTTCGCCTACAGTAGCGCATGCATCTACCGCCGCCATGATGTGGGGCATGAGATTAGCGCCTGAGCGGGCAGCTTCTTCGATCTGCCGCAGGGAATCTTTCCAGGCCCGGGCCTCACGACGGGCACGCAGCGCCCGCAATCGTTCGATTTGTTTGCGTTCGAGAGACTCGTCGATACTCTGAATCGGAATCGGCTTTTCTTCCTCTACGCTGAAACGGTTCACGCCCACCACCACCGCTTCCTCGCGATCCACCTGCTGTTGAAATTCGTAGGCGGCATTCTGGATCTCCTGCTGCACGTACCCGCGTTCGATGGCTTTCAGCATGCCACCAAACGCCTCAATTTTCTGCAGATAGTCGGCTGCGCCCCTTTCGATCTCAGTGGTGAGGGCTTCGATGTAATACGACCCCGCCAGTGGATCGACAGTTTGCGGCACTCCGGATTCATACGCGACGATCTGCTGAGTGCGCAGCGCGATGCGCGCCGCCTGCTCGGTTGGAAGCGCCAGCGCTTCGTCGTAGCCGTTGGTATGCAATGACTGGGTGCCGCCGAGGACCGCGGCCAGGGCCTGAATAGCCGTGCGGACAATATTGTTTTCAGGTTGCTGCGCGGTCAGCGTGGACCCCGCAGTCTGGCTGTGGAAGCGCAGCATCCAGGAGCGCGGATTCTTGGCCTTGAAGTGCTCTCGCATAATCCCGGCCCACATGCGCCGGGCAGCGCGAAACTTGGCTACTTCCTCCAAAAAATTATTGTGTGCATTGAAAAAGAACGATATCCGCGGCGCAAAGTGGTCCACATCCAGCCCGGTGTTAATTGCCGCCTGTACATAAGCGATGCCATTGCCCAGAGTGAATGCGACCTCCTGCACCGCGGTCGATCCGGCCTCACGCATATGATAGCCAGAGATGGAAATTGTGTTCCACTCGGGGACGTGTTCGTTGGTCCAGGCGAACATGTCGGTGATGATGCGCATGGCCTCACGTATGGGATAAATGTATGTGCCTCTGGCAATGTATTCCTTGAGAACATCGTTCTGCACGGTGCCGGAAAGACGGCGAATATCCGCGCCCTGGCGGCGCGCAACCGCGACATAAAGCGCCAGCAGGATCGAGCAGGTGGCATTGATGGTCATCGAAGTGGAGATCTTGGCCAGATCAATTCCCTCGAACAGGCGCTGCATGTCTTCGATGGAATCGACGGCGACGCCCACTTTGCCAACTTCACCGGTTGCCAGGGAATTGTCCGAATCGAGGCCGATCTGCGTGGGCAGGTCGAACGCGACCGACAAGCCAGTGTTGCCATGGGCCAGAAGATATTTGTAGCGTTTGTTCGATTCTTCGGCGTCGCCCATTCCGGCGTACTGGCGCATGGTCCATAGTCGTCCGCGGTACATCGTGGCCTGCACGCCGCGGGTATAGGGGAACTCGCCGGGATAACCAATCGACGTTTCTGTATCTCCACCCTTGAGGTCGGCCGGGGTGTACAGCGCGCGAACAGGGATATGAGAGGAAGTCTGCGGGTCGGCAGGCTCGGAATTTGCGGTTTTAAGCTTGTCGATCATGGCGAAGAGCTTTAATCACTAGAGTTACGAAGGTGCACGAAGGAATTCCTGGCTAGTGGCTCAATTTGAATTCTCAGCGTTTTTTCTCATGCGCCAAGCCGGGCGCACTTCAGCGGGCCGACGCGTGAGGTAACCATACCTGCTGTGCCGTAGCACGAGTTCGTGCGCTCCACCGGAAAAACGGCCGCGCTCAGGATGACGCCATCGAAAACGGCAGAAATTTCAAATTGAGCCATAACTAATTCCCGCGTAGGCTGGATTCGAGAATTTCGTTTTTCTTACTTCGTGCCTTCGGGGTTCAAGGCTAACTTTTCTTCCGCACCCTTAAGAACGAGCTCACTCCGAACCATGCGAACGTCAGTGTGAAAACAATTGCGATCAGCACGCGGCCAGAGGTGGTTTGGTGCGCCTGATATTTATTGTATTCACGGATGAATGCTCCGGCTCCAATGGCCGCTAAGAATAGGAAAACAAAGCCCGTGACTTCCAGCCAGAGCTGGCGCAGCACGCGTCCCCAGGTGCTTGCAGTGGCGCGGGCGGCTTTCAGGACAGCGCCCAGCGTCCGGTTGCGTCCGGCATGCTCAACCGCAATGCGGGTGAGGATGCTTATTTTGCGAGCAGTTGAAACATTCGCCATCTTCGTCGATTTTAACAGTGTTTGGAGGTACAATAGCGCGCTGACAAAACAGCCAGCGTCACCAAACGCTGACATTGCATCTAATTGGCTGGGAACTGATAGGACTGAATGAATTAGGACTGAAGAGAGG
>CATPBY010000282.1 GCA_955652845.1 uncultured Terriglobales bacterium
CTGGTCATGAGTAACGAATACGAACGAAATGCCCACTTCCCGCTGCAGTGATTTCAACTCCACCTGCATCTGGCGGCGTAGATTTGCGTCCAGCGCAGAAAGCGGCTCGTCGAGCAGCAACAGGCGGGGCCGGTTTACCAGCGCGCGCGCCAGCGCGATACGCTGCTGCTGTCCCCCGCTGATCTTCGCCGGTTTGGATGACGCAAAGGCCGTCATCTTCACCATCGCCAGAACTTGTTCTACTCGTTGCGCGATCACTTGTTTCGGCAGCCCGGCCACCTTTAATCCATAGCCAACATTTTCCGCGACCGTCAGATGGGGAAATAACGCGTAATGCTGGAACACCGTATTCACCCGTCGCCGGTAGGGAGGAAGATGGTCAAGCCGTTCGCCTGCCATCATGATTTCTCCGGAATTTGCGCTCTCGAAGCCCGCGATGATACGCAGCAATGTTGTCTTGCCCGAGCCGCTTTCTCCCAGGATGGTGAGAAATTCGCCTTCCGCGATTTGCAGAGAGATATCGCGCAGCACGGAAGTGCGCCCGAAAGACTTGGCTACGTTGCGAATGGAAAGGAGGGAAGTATTCGATGACGGTACGGCATTCAATTCTACGGGTTCGCTGGTGGTTACCATGCTATTCGTCGTAGTTGGGATAACCTGCTCTTACTGCGCCGCCTTCACTTCATTCCAAATCTCGTTGTACTTCCCCCGGCGCGGCACATTCTGCCAGAAATAGAGACGCTTCTGATAATTGTCGACGTCGTCAAGATGCAGTCCCTTGATCTCGTCTGGCGTCATTAAGTGCGCTGCCTGCGGATTCGCCGGAGTGTAACCTGTGACATCAGTGACCTTTTTCTGAGTCTGGGCCTGGACCATGTATTCCAGAAACTTATAGGCCAGATCTTTATTCTCGCTGCCTGCAGTGATCATCAGGTGGTCAATCCAACCCGTGGTGTTTTCTTTGGGAATGGTTTCGCCGACCGGGTAGTTGGCTTTGCGGAGCTGGTTGGTCATCAGCGGCCAGCCCATGGCTGCCACTATTTCGTGATTCTGGAAAAGATTTGTGAGCTCGCCACCGGTTGACCACATCTTGCGGATGTTTGGCTTCAATTCCAGTAGCTTCTTCTTGACTGCTTCCAGTTGCTCATCGGTCAAGTTGTAGAGCTGAGTGGAATCAGGCTTGTCATAGCCGAGCACCTGCGCCGCCATATAAACCGTGGAAAGATCGTCCCACACGGAGATCTTGCCGCGATATTTCGGGTCCCACAAAATATTCCAGCTCTGCGGCGGCGCCGAAAATGTCGTGGTGTCATAAATCATCGGGTCTGGCCCCCACATGAATGGAACGCCGTAGACCTGCAGTTTTAATCGCACCAGCGGCAGCGAAGTGAGTTGCGGCGAGAGCTGACTGTAGCTGGGTATTTTGGAAAGATCGAGCGGAGCGGCCAACCCGGCGGAAGCAATTGAGGTGGCAACATCGCTCGAGGGCGAGATCACGTCATAGTTCCCGGCGCTCCCACCGCGCAACTTTGCCACCAGTTCGTCGCTTGATCCCATGTAAGATGCTGAAACCCTGCAGTGATTCTCCTCTTCGAACGCATGCACGAATGATGGGTCGGCGTACCCTTCCCAAACCAGCAAATTGAGCGTGGGAGTCTTCCTGCCGCAGGAGGCAAAAGCAGAAAGCGCCACCAGAAGCGACAACGTCGACAGGCGACGGATCATCATTTTGCCTCCCGTTGAGTGGAACTTGCTTGCCAGACCGGCGATTGATATACGACTTTTCCGCCCACCATGGTCAACAGAACCTCTGTCTTGCCAATTGCATCAGGCGGGATTTTGAACAAGTCCTGCGAGAGCACGATCAAATCCGCCAACTTGCCGGGTTCAAGCGAGCCTTCGGTATTTTCCCGGTGTCCGGCGAACGCGCCGCCCAGGGTGTAAGCCCTGATCACATCTTCCAGGGTCATCCGTTCCTGCGGAACGAAGCCACCCGGCGGATTGCCTTCCGTGGTTTGCCGGGTCAACGCGGTCTGCACACCGGGCCATGGATTGAATGTGACTACCGGCCAATCGCTGCCAAAAGCAAGCCGGCCCCCAGAATTTTCAATACTGCGCCAGGCCCATGCCCGCTGCGCTCGTTCCGGACCAACGTTGCGTGCCCATATGGTCAGCGCGTCGTCATTGGGATACGCATGCAGCGGCTGAAAACTTGCAATCACACCCAGTTTCCCGAAGCGCGGAATGTCCGCGGCAGAGGCGTCTTCGATGTGTTCAATGCGGTGCCGGGCATCTTCTGTGCGATTTGTTTTCTGCGCAGCTTCATACGCGTCGAGCGCCAGACGAATTGCGCGGTCGCCGATAGCGTGGGTGAACACCTGAATATTATGGCGATCCAGTTCAATGACAGCTTTGGTGTACTCATCCGGATCCCACAGCAATTGACCTGAGGTTGAGGGATCGTCTGAATACGGCGCCAGCATGGCCGCGGTATGACTCTCGATCACTCCATCGAGGAAGAACTTGGCTGCTCCCGCCGCAATCCATTCGTCGTGATAACGGCGGCGTGCATTCTCGATTTCCAATAGCTTCTCCGGGGTGAGAGTTGGAGGCTGCATGTAATACGCCATATACATTCGCAGGCTGAGATCACCGGCGCGCCGCAGTTCATCATACAAATCGATATTTTCGAGGTCACTAATCCCCGCGCCCAGATTACTCGCGCTATGCACTCGCACCAGACCGGCACGATTTGCTTCCTTGAGGTGCTGGCGAATGGCTTGTAATTTCTCATCGCGCGTGGGCAGAGGAATCACGCGCTCCACCACCGCGTCTGCCGGATCTTCTTTGATCACTCCGGTGGGTTCACCCGTATTCGGGTCGCGCATGATGCCGCTTACCGGGTCAGGCTTGTCGCGGGTGATGCCTGCGAGTTGAAGAGCCTTGCTGTTGGCCCACCAGGTGTGTCCATCAAAGCATTCCAAGTAAACCGGGCGATCCGCAATAACTTCATCCAGATACTTCTTGTCGGGCAATGCCGCTGCGCCAAACATGGGATAGGCCCATCCGCGTCCCAGTATCCACGGTTTCTCAGGATGCGCCGCGGCGTACGCTTTCACCTGGCGCTGCACGCCAGCAAGGGTTTGCGTATCCTCGATAACAATCTGTTGCGCATTCATCGAGCCTTCGAGGAAATGGATATGGCTGTCGGTAAAACCAGGAAGTACGAGCCGTCCGCCGGCGTCAATCACCTTCGTTTTCGAACCCCGGTAAACCTTGATGTCTTCCGCTTTACCGGCCGCGACAACCTTGTCAGCACGGACAGCAAGTGCCTCCGC
>CATPBY010000283.1 GCA_955652845.1 uncultured Terriglobales bacterium
CTCCACTTCGACTCCGCTGTGGTATGCGACCAGCAAATCCTTTCCACTCTTGGTTTCGACCTCGGCTGTCGCCAAGGCTGCGGGAAGCACACAGACCGTGGGATGAACCAGCAACCCGTACACCCGGTCTTTGCCCACGGCGAGTTGAGTGTCGTCGTAGTCGTCGACGTGAATTGCTACTCCGTTAGCAAAAGCGGCAAAGCGGGCGGGAAGCCGAACCGTGGATCCGAGCACTGCTGCGCCGTCGCGTGAGGAAAAGCCGAGAGGCTTCAGATATTCCTGAATCAATTTCCAGGTCTCGGCTTTGGATCCGCTGAGAGCGAGTCCAAGACCATCCAAGATTGACTTCTTGCCAAGTTCGAGCGCCTCCACGGGGATGTCCGCGAGCTTGAGGTTCACGACAAACTCAGCTGTGTGCGTCGTCAACTTTGGAGCTTGCGGAAAGCTCGTCTCACACGATGCCGGAGCCGTAGACGCCGGAGCGTTCCGGGCGTCCGCAAACTTTGACCCGGAAGTTCCCAAGAGTCCTAACGAGACTCCAGCTCCGGCTACATTTCTCAAGAACGCGCGCCTTTTTATTCCGCTGCTCGTGGTTCCGTTGCTCATGCGGGGTCACCATTCATTTCAGTTCGTTCTTGAATACGCGGCCATCTTTCATCACAAACTGCACGCGCTCAAGCTCGGTGATGTCAGCGATGGGATCACCTGCGACCGCGACCAGATCCGCGAACTTGCCCCCTTGCACCGAGCCTACGCGGTCCTGCCATCCCATCAGCAGCGCCGCTTCCGAAGTTGCAGCTCGAATTGCCTGCGCCGGGGTCATGCCGAACTTCACCATGTATTCGAATTCCTTGGTCTGCGTACCGTGCGGGAAAGGTCCAACGCCGGAACCGAATGCGACTTTGACGCCCGCTGCTAAGGCCTTGCGAAAACTGCGTTCGGAAGCGTCCGCGACACTGTGCCCTCCATACTTTTTCATGTCGCGTTCGCGATCCAGTTGGTAATGGTAGAGAGTCGGCACAAGATAAGTTCCCTTTTGCACCATCAGCGTGATGTCACCATCATCGAGATCAGCTCCGTGTTCGAGCGACTCGACGCCTGCGTTTAAGCAGTTGCGCACGCCTTCTCCGGCGAAGGCGTGGCAGGAAACTTTGCGTCCCTTCTTGTGAGCCTCATCGACGATGGCGTTGACTTCCTCCGCGGTGAAGGTCGGCGGGCTTACGATTTTGCCATCACTGCTGAAATGAAAGTCGTAGGCCGCGTACACCTTAATCAGGTCGGCATCATGCGCGATCTGGTCGCGAACCGCTTCACGGGCCGCCCAGGGCGAGTCCACCACCTGCAAGGCGCTGGGCAGGGGAACCTCGGGAGAATATCCGCGCATGATGAACCCACCGGTAGTTTGAATTCCCCTGGTCGCTACCTGCATGCGGGGCCCGGTGACGACGCCGCGGTCAATCGCGTTGCGCAGGTCCACGTCGCTGTACATCGCTCCCAGAGTCTTGAGGTCGCGCAGCGTAGTGAAGCCGACCATCAAGTCTTTCTGCGCGTTGGCCAACGCAGTCAGCGTACGGTATTGGTAAGAGTCTCGCAGGATTTGGCTATCGAAATCGGGCCCGTTGCCGAAGACGTGAGTGTGGGCGTCGATTAGCCCGGGCAGGACGGTAGCGTGACTCAAGTCCACAATCTCAGCGTCTGCGGGCACCTGCACTTGCTGTGCCGGACCAACCTTTACAATGCGATTCCCTTTGATCAATATCACCTGATTGGAGGCGAGCTTCTCAGTTCCGTCGAATAGCCGACCGGCGCGGACCGCAATCCAGTGATCCGTTAGCGAAGTGGATTGAGCGGAAGCAGAAAAGGGAGCGAACGCAGAGACCAATAGCAGGAACCCGGCACCGTATTTGTTTAGCATCGCGGGATATCAATCGTGGACGGTCCACATTAACACTCAATGAACGCCGGATGAAACGTTATTCATGATCGCGAGACGACACGGGCAAACAGTCGGCGGAAGCCGAATTCGCATTTCTGAACAAGTTTTCATCTGACTTCTCTATGGGTTCCGGTACGAACCGCAATATACTTACTGGGCGAGAAATCGGATGCGTATTCTGCTGGTCGAAGACGAGGCCAAGGTATCGAGCTTTGTGGCGCGGGGATTGACCGAAGAGAGGTTTGCGGTGGATGTTGCCGCGGACGGCAAGTCGGGCCTCGATCTGGCGACGACCTACCATTACGATCTGGTGATTCTCGATCTGATGCTGCCCATTCTCGATGGCGGCCAGGTTCTTCGTCAGCTGCGCACCGAGAACGTTCAGGTTCCGGTACTGATCCTGACCGCTCGCGACGCGGTGGCGGACAAAGTCGGAAACTTCGAAGCGGGTGCCGATGATTATCTGACTAAACCTTTCGCCTTTGCCGAACTGCTGGTACGGGTGAAGGCCTTGCTGCGGCGCGGACCCGTCAGCCGCAGCAGCGTGGTGCGCGTGGCTGATCTCGAACTCGATCGCCTGGCGCAGCAGGTCAGGCGAGCGGGGAAACGGATCGACCTGACGGCTAAGGAATTTTCCTTGCTGGAATATCTTATGTCGAATGCCGGCAGAATTCTGTCACGAACCATGATTATCGAGCACGTATGGGATCATAGCTTCGATGGCATCACTAACATCGTCGACGTGTACGTCCGGCACCTGCGCAGCAAGGTTGACGACGCTTTCGATCCGAAGTTAATTCACACAGTGCGCGGAGTGGGCTACACCATCGGTCACGGTGCGCAGCCATGATGAATACCCGGTCTTTGCGCTTTCGCATCACGGCATGGTATGCCGGCCTGCTGGCGGGGACGCTGATAGTCTTCGGCGCCTCGGTATATCTGGGTCTGGAGCGATACCTCGATTGGACCTTGGAGAGAACGCTGGTGGCGGAGTGCCGTGCCGTCTCCACCGAATTGCTTTCGCAATTGCCGGCCAAGGATACAGCATGGCTGGCCACTGAAATTAATGAGGCTTACGCCCCGGAGGTTAACGGCCTCTTTATTCGCGTCGTCCACTCGGGCGTGGGAATGGTCTACCTTTCTGGCGCGCCGAAGGACGGCACCTTTGACCCGGGGCGAATTCCGTTTCCCAGCGACAAGGAAATGGACGGTTCCCGGAAACTTCAATTCGAATCCGGCAATCGCCTGCTTATCAATTCGATGACCCTGACCACGCCCGACGGAAGCCGGTTCCTCGTCGAAAGTGGCGCGCCGTACCATCAAATTGAGGTCACGCTGCATGGGCTTCTGTTGACCCTTGCGATCTACATGCCCTTCATGGTGTCTCTCGCCGTGGCAGGCGGATACTGGCTCATGAGGCGGTCCTTGCAACCTGTGGACGAGATCACGAAAAGGGCGGAGGGGATCACGTCCACGAACTTGAGCGAGCGCCTGCCGGTGATACGCTCGGGTGACGAGTTGGAGCGGCTCTCCTTGTCCTTGAACCGTATGATCGAGAGGCTTGATAATGCCTTCGAGCACATCAACCGCTTTTCCGCCGACGCTTCTCACGAATTGCGAACGCCCTTAACGATTCTGCAATTAGAACTTGAAGGCATTGCACAGAACTATCGCGGGGATGCGTCTGTGGAAGACCAGATCGGGAGCGCGCTGGAAGAAACTCACCGGATGTCCCGGATCGTCGAAAGCTTGCTCACTATCTCGCGTCTCGACGCTGGCGAAGTGAAGATGGATAAATCGCGTTTGGATCTGGGAGAACTGGCAACATCGACTGCAGGCGAAATGAAGCTGTTGGGGGAGGAGAAATCAATCGGGCTGCGCATCCATGCAGAAACTGGAGTTCATGTAGTGGGAGACCGGGTTCGCCTCCAGCAGGTAATTGTAAATCTCATCGATAACTCCATCAAATACACACCGGTAGGTGGCATGATCGAGGTCCGCGTTGGCCGTGAGGGGGATAGTGCGGTCCTCGAGGTCTCCGACAACGGCCTCGGCATCCCGGCTCACGCTGTGCCCCATGTGTTCGAACGCTTCTATCGCGCCGACAAGGCCCGCTCACGCGCCAGCGGCGGAGCCGGGCTGGGACTCTCCATCGTCAAAGCGATCTGTGCCGCCCATAACGGCGAAATCGAAGTCTCGAGCCAGGAAGGCCAGGGTAGCACTTTCCGCGTGGAACTCCCGCTGCTGCCGATTGTTGTGAACGATGGAGCGAGCGCCGTACTTCGGGAAGTGTAAGTCGAAGCACACACTTGCGTTCTATGGCATGCTTTTCGCAAGCTGCGTTTTAAACAAAAAACAATATTAGAAGACCATCATCCCGCAAGGCCGACATCGTGGCGTACGGCTTGCTTTTCGAAATTAGCGGGCAACGTCTTATGACCACGCTGCAGGATCGAAAATCAAAGATCTGGTCAGTGGTACGTGTCTCCAGTGGAAATTTTCTGGAGATGTACGACTTCATGGTCTTTGGTTACTACGCTTCCGCCATCGGCAGTGCGTTTTTCCCCAACGGCAATCCATTCGTCTCTTTGATGTTGTCACTGATGACCTTTGGGGCAGGCTTTCTTATGCGGCCCCTCGGTGCCATTGTGCTCGGGGCCTACACCGATGTCCATGGACGCCGCGCGGGGCTGATTCTGACGTTGGGACTGATGTCAGTCGGGATCATTTCCATCGCTTGCATGCCGGGATACGCGACGATCGGGCTCTTGGCCCCGTTGCTCGTGCTGATGGGGCGCCTGCTTCAGGGTTTCTCGGCGGGAATGGAGTTGGGCGGCGTATCGGTTTACTTATCAGAGATCGCAACGCCGGGGCATAAGGGCTTCTACGTCAGTTGGCAATCAGCGAGTCAGCAGGTGGCGGTCATGTTCGCGGCATTGGTCGGAGTGCTGCTACACATTGAACTGCCGCCACAGAAAGTGATGGCGTGGGGATGGCGCATCCCGCTGCTTCTCGGTTGTGTGATCCTTCCGTTCCTCTTTAGGCTCAGACGGTCTCTCCAGGAAACTGATGAGTTTGTCGCGCGCAAGCATCGGCCGAGCATCTCGGAAATTCTCCGCTCACTCACCGCCAGTTGGAAGATTGTGCTCATCGGAACCATGATGGCGACCATGACTACAGTATCGTTCTACATGATTACGGCTTATACGCCTACTTTCGGCAACTCCGTGCTTCATCTGGCGAGTGTTGAAAGTCTGATCGTCACGCTCTGCGTGGGTGCCTCGAATCTTTTTTGGCTTCCTTTTATGGGATCGCTGTCCGACAAGGTGGGACGCCGGCCCTTGCTTGTCGGTTGCACAATACTGATGTTGGTCACGGCTTATCCGGCGATGTTATGGCTGGTTCGTGAACCTTCTTTCTCCCGATTGCTGACGGTTGAACTCTGGCTATCTTTCATCTACGGCAGCTACAACGGCGCTATGGTCGTTTTCCTCACGGAGATCATGCCGGTCAGTGTACGCACCTCCGGTTTCGCCCTTGCGTATAGTCTGGCCACCGCGATCTTCGGTGGATTTACCCCGGCGATCAGCACATACCTGATTCACGTTACCGGCAATCGAGCCGTTCCGGGACTGTGGCTGTCTTTTGCGGCCGCATGCGGTCTACTGGCTTCGCTATTAGCCAAGCCTCAGCATGAGCCGTTGGAAGACTACCTCCCGCTCAAAGAACTTTCACCTTTAACAAAGCGGTAGGCAATCGAATAAACACCTGATCCGGACGTAGTCATCTTGAAGCAAACCAAGTCAGAATTCGAAAGTTGCAATAGCTGGCATAGTTGAGAGTCTTCGGTGCGGAAGCTAATAACAAAACAATTAAGGCTTCCTTCATTTTGACTTAAGTATGCTTTCTAAGCATCAGGTGACGTGGCTAGCAATATTTCACGATGATTGGATGGTAATATGAAGACACAGTCGATTGGATCCGTGTTGCTTGGAAATGATTCGTTTTGATCGTGCAACCATTACAATTTCATTACAGTCTGGACGACCGAGCGGATATTAAATCAAAGCCGAACTCCGACTGGGCATTGCGCCGTCACCCGACTGAGATCGCCTTTTGTACTC
>CATPBY010000284.1 GCA_955652845.1 uncultured Terriglobales bacterium
ATCGACGGCATCCACAACTTCCCCGACGTTCCAGGGATCGCCGTACGGATTGCCGAATGCCATCGATATGTAGACAACCGTTTCAAGGCCTGCTTCGTCCCCTTTTCCTTTAATTTTTTCCAGTTCGTCGATGGCTTCTTCCGGAATCTGGCGCTGATTATTGCGCAAAAATGTCGGTGAAACTGAATAAGGAAAACCCAGCGTGTGTACTGCTTGAGTGTTGACAGCTCGTTGCGCTCCCTTTTCGTTCACGACAATGCCGATAATTTCGACGTCATCCGGAGGATCGAGTTCCTTCAGAATGTCTTCTGAATCCGCCATCTGCGGCACCGCCTTTGGCGAAACGAACGAGGCCGCATCGATGTGCTTGAATCCCGCACTGATCAAGGCTTTTAGATAATCAGCTTTGATGTAAGCGGGAATCTGTCCCTTCAGCCCCTGCCACGCATCCCGCGGACACTCGATTACTTTGACCGATTCAGGCATACAAACTTCTTAACCACGGATTGACCTTACGTTTGCAGCACTCCCACCTTGAACTCCGGCACATCCGGGTTCAGCGCGGCGGCTTCCAATGCCTGCGTGATTGCATCGCGGGTTTCCACCGGATCGATGATCTTATCAATCCACAGCCGCGCCGCCCCGTAACGCGGATCGGTTTGCTCGTCATAGGTCTTTTTTACCGACTCGAACAACTGTTTGCGTTCTTCGTCACTCAGATTTCTGCCGCTGCGTTCGAGCTGCTTGATCTTGATCTCAACCAGTGTCCCGGCGGCGGAGTCGCCACTCATCACCGCATAGCGGGCTGTGGGCCAGGCGAATACAAAACGTGGATCATACGCCTTGCCGCACATGGCGTAGTGCCCCGCGCCAAAGGACCCGCCGACGATCACAGTAATCTTCGGCACCACGGAGTTTGACACCGCATTCACCATCTTGGCCCCCGCTTTAATGATGCCACTCCACTCCGCGTCGCGGCCCACCATAAAACCGTTCACGTCATGGAAGAACACCAGAGGGATGAGGTTCTGATTGCAGTCCATAATGAAGCGGGCGGCCTTTTCCGCCGACTCTGTATAAATGACGCCGCCGAACTCAACCCGCTTTCGGCCTTCGTGGTCCGTCGCCTGGGCGTGCAGCTTCTGATTGGCGACGATGCCCACGGCGAATCCGCCGATACGAGCATAGCCACAAATCAGCGTCTTGCCATATTCGGGTTTGTATTCATCGAAGCGGCTGCCATCGACGATGCGGCCAAGAATCTCTTTCATGTCATACGGGCGGGCGGAAGACGAATCGAAAATCCCATATATTTCCTCTGCCGCCAGCGCCGGAGGATCCGGCTTGCGGCGGTCCCACGGAGATTGCCGGCGATAGCCCCACTTCTCGACGATGGCGCGAACTCTCCCCAGGCAGCCCTCGTCATTGGGCTCTCGAAAGTCTACCGTCCCGCTGATTGCTGAGTGCATGGCCGCGCCGCCCAGTTCTTCTGCCGAAATCTTTTGCCCAATGGCCGCCTGCACCAGCGCTGGTCCGGCTAAAAATAGTCCGCTGCCGTCGGTCATGAGCACGTGATCGCACATCACCGGAAGATAGCCTCCACCAGCCACGCACATGCCCATAATGGCTGCGATCTGCGAAATCCCCAGCGCTGACATCACAGCATTATTGCGAAAGACGCGCCCAAAATCGTCAGTGTCCGGGAACACGTCTTCCTGCAATGGCAGGAACACGCCAGCCGAATCAACCAGGTAGATCGTTGGAATGTGATTCTCGATGGCGATATTTTGCGCCCGAATCACTTTCTTCGCAGTCATGGGAAAAAACGCGCCAGCCTTGACGGTCGCGTCGTTCGCAATGATCATCACCAGCCGGGTGTAAATCCGTGCCAGCCCCGTGACCACACCGGCGGCCGCTGCCCCACCCCACTCTTCGTACATGCCGTGCGCCGCATAGGCGCCCAACTCAAAGAATGTCGCGGGATCAACCAGCATATTGATGCGTTCGCGCGCGGTCAGGCGGCCTTTGGCATGCTGATTCTCGATGGCCTTTGCGCCGCCTCCCTCGCGAATTGTCTCCTCTTCATTACGCACCTGCGAAACCAGGTCGGCCATGAAGCGCATGTTCGCTTCGAAGCGGGCCGAGGTCGGGTCCACGCGTGATTCGAGGATGGGAGAACTTGGAGGTCCTCCGGGATCGATGCGATTGGCCATGGATGGAGAAACTCGAAACCGTTTACGGTATAACAGCACAGTGGAAGCGCGCAACGCTCAAAGCAACCGCGCAAATCCATCTATCCCAAATCGTCTGGTCGCATATATTTCGCGAGCTATTCTTTGGCCCGTGAGAAGCTTGCAGACGCTGCTATTTCCTGCATAAGATCAGAAGTTCAATACAGCCTCATCCGCCGCGTCAGGTTCCCGAAGGAGCCGATGTTGGCCAGGCTGTAAGTGAAGAAGTATTGGCTTTCGTCGCGGATCCTGCTGAGAGCGAAGCGGCGATACTCCAGGGTTATGCCGCAGCAGTCCCAATTGTAAGTTGCTTGCACGGCGGTATATTGCAGCAATCCCTGATTGGCATCAAAGCCAAAAGTCGCCGAGCCGGTCAGCCCAGGTTTGTTGAGATGGCCATATCCCACCTGGGTGCGGAATTGATGAAAACTGGTCGCGGCATTGGTCGAGGACAGAATATCAGCGGGGATGTAAAGATAAGCATCTCCGCCACTCACGTTGATCTCTCCAATATGAAAACCCGCGAACACATTGCTGGCGTTAATGCGGGCAGTTTTAAAATCGTAGTCGAGGTCCCACCCCGCATCGATGTTTGAAATAGGCCCGATACGAAGGCTCGACACAAGCGGAGACAGATGCCGGGGACAGGTCAGGAAGGCAATGGCTGTGAAG
>CATPBY010000285.1 GCA_955652845.1 uncultured Terriglobales bacterium
GCCCCGGGGCCCCTGCTCAGCGCTGCCATGAGTCCCTGTGCCTGGGCATCTGCGTCGCCCGGGGACTTTGCGCCGAACTCAGCAAACAGCCAGCCTCCGCCCTCGGGGAGCAATGCCAAACCTTCGGAGTTGATCCCCATGCGCCGGGTGTACTGGACGAGCAGATCGTCCACGCCTTCCAGCCCGATGGGCCGGTGCGCCATCACCTCGGGCACATGGTCAGCGCACTGGTAAATGTCGGGATAGGCAATAAGCAGCAGGAGTCTATTCGGGGGACTCTCCACCAGGCGGCAGGTCGCCTCAAGCACGGTCACGCAGGTCCCTTCGGAGCCCACCAGCGCTCGCGCCACTTGGAAACCGTTTTCGGGAAGCAGGTAGTTCAGGTTGTATCCCGAAACCCGGCGAGGAATGTTGGGATAACGCTGGCGGACAAGATCCGAATATTTGTCGCGGATGGTCTTCAAACCTGCATAGACCGCTGCGCGACGCCCCCCTTCACGGATGACCGTCTGTAACTCCTGGTTGCTGGTTGCGCCGACCTTCATGCGCAGCCCGTCATACGTGAGCACGTCCAGCGCTTCTATGTTCTCGTCAGTCTTGCCCGCCATTACTGAATGCACGCCGCAGGAGTTATTCCCGATCATGCCGCCCAGCGTGCAGCGATCATGCGAAGCAGGATCCGCGCCAAACGTAAGGTGGTGCTGTTCGGCCGCATTGCGCAGACTGTCCAGAATCACTCCGGGTTGCACGCGGGCCAGTCGTCGCCCCGGGTCAATTTCCAGAATCTTCGCCATGTAGCGGGAGAAGTCCAGCACAACCGCGACGTTGCAGCACTGGCCGGCAAGCGAAGTTCCAGCGCCCCGGCAAAGAATGGGAGCGCCATGTTCCCGGGCAACCGAAACGACGGCGGCCACGTCATCCGCGTCTCGCGGAAGAACCACCCCGATCGGCACCTGGCGATAGTTGGAGCCGTCGGTCGCATACAGAGCCCGGCTGCTGCGATCAAACCGAATGTCCCCGCGAACGTGGCGGCGCAGGGTAGCCTCCAGAGAACCGACATTCAGTTCGGTTGATTTCGCCGCTGCGGGTTTATCAGCAATACCTTGTGGCGAGTGGAGGATGGGCGGCAGGTCCGGCATCTCAGGCTTTCGATATTACATCTTCAAGCAAAGACGCCATTGCCGCTAAGCGACTCAGACTTCAGATCCACAAACGGGTGAGGTAATCGGCCATGCTGAGCGCCAGAAGAAGGAACAGACAGAAAATCGCGGCGATCACCACCATTTTCGTAAGCATCTCGCTGGCTTACTTTACGTGCATGAAGAATAGAACCACCAGCAGGGCTTTGAAGGTTGCAATTACCAGGGCCACGACGGTATTCAGCCGTCCCAGGTCGATGAAGGCTACCCCTGCGGTAATCACTGTCAGGCAAAGCAGTGTGATCCAGATGCCCAGGTAGAGCTTGCTCGAAACGATGTGTTCTGACATAACGCTCACTTTAGCGGCTTTCGGTCAATGAGGTACAGCAATGGAAAAAGATAAATCCAGATGATGTCCACGAAGTGCCAGTACAGGCCGGCTAGTTCGATCGGCGTGTGGTACTCCGGAGTGTACAAGCTTTTCCATGCGTAAAAGGTTAAAACCGCGAAAATGCCGACGCCAATAATCATGTGCAGGGCGTGCAGGCCGGTCATGGCAAAGTACAGGGAAAAGAAAATCTGCTGGTGCGAGGGGTCAATCCTGATCTGAGGATATTCCTTTATCAGATCGTCCACGTTAAACGACGAACCCGGGATATGGTGCTCCTGAAATTTGGTGTACCACTCCACGCCTTTGATTCCCAGAAAAGCCAGGCCGAAAACAATGGTCAGCAGCAAGAGAATCACTAATAACTTCCGCTTGCCCATCTGCGCCGCTCTCACCCCCAGCGCTACGGTGAGGCTGCTGCAAATCAGAACTGCAGTGTTGATGGTTCCCAGCCAGATATCCAGGCTGCGGCTGCCGGCAGCGAACTCGTTGTAGTACCAGTAGCGGTAGATGAGGTAGGCGCAGAACATCCCGCCAAAAAACATGACCTCGGTTGCCAGGAACACCCACATGCCGAGAGACGAAGCCTGGCGCTGCTGCTCCATGTCGGCGAAGTGGTGCCGCAGGGCTGGGTTATGTTCTTCGACGGCGATAGGGCTATCGCTCAACCGCGACCTCCTCGGGTGCTGGAATGTTTTCGTAGTTGTAGGCTTCCCAGGTAACCTCGGGGGTGTGGTCGAAATTAAACGTCGGCGGCGGCGATGAGGTCATCCATTCCAGCCCGGACGCGCCCCAGGGATTTTCCTCCGCAATTTTTCCGTAGCGCATGGACCATAAAAAATAAACCATGGGCAGAATGTACCCAACTGCCAGAATGGTTGAGCCCGCTGTAGAAAGCACATTCAGTACCTGAAACTCCGGAGGATATTGCCAGTAACGGCGCGGCATCCCGAGGTATCCGAGGACAAACTGCGGGAAAAAGGTCAGATTGAAGCCGATGAAGACGATCATGGCTGCCAGCTTTCCCCAGAACTCGGGATACATGCGACCGGAAATCTTCGGCCACCAGAAGTGCATACCCCCGAGATATCCCATCACCGCTCCACCGACCATGATGTAGTGGAAGTGAGCGATGACGAAATAGGTGTCGGTGACGTGAACGTCGATGCCCAAAGCGGCGAGGAAAAGTCCGGTCAATCCGCCCATGGTGAACAGACCGATGAACCCGAAGGCGTAGAGCATAGGAGTGGCAAAGGAAATTGAGCCCTTGTACATGGTCGCGGTCCAGTTAAATACCTTGATAGCCGAAGGCACCGCAACCATGTAGCTGAGGATGGAAAAAATCAGAGCAGAATAAAGAGAGATTCCGGCCACGAACATGTGGTGCGCCCACACCAGAAAGCCAAACACTGCGATCCCAATGCTTGACATGGCCACGAACTTGTAGCCGAAGATTCGTTTGCGGCAGAAGCAGGGGACGATTTCCGACACCACTCCCATCGACGGCAGAATCATGATGTAGACCGCAGGGTGAGAGTAAAACCAGAAAAGATGCTGGAACAGCAGAGGGTCGCCGCCGCGAGTGGGATCGAAGATTCCGAGATGCAACGCGCGCTCCAGCACTACCAGCACCAGCGTTACCGCGAGCACTGGCGTGCCCAACAGTTGGATGATGCTGGTGGCGTAATGTGCCCAGATAAAGAGCGGCAAGCGGGACCATGTCATGCCGGGGGCCCGCATGCGGTGGATGGTCACTACGAAATTCAATCCGGTCAGAATCGAGGAGAAACCCGCGACGAAGATCGCAAGTCCAGCCTCAATCACCTTAGTATTGCTGAATGCAGTGCTGAAGGGCGTGTAAAAAGTCCAGCCGGTGTCAACACCGCCGGTCAGGATGCAATGCAGCATCATGACGCCGGCAATTATGTACAAATACCAGCTGAGCAGATTGATACGCGGGAAGGCGAGATCCCGCGCTCCGATCATCAGTGGAACCAGAAAGTTTCCCAGCACAGCAGGAATTGACGGGATCAAAAAAAAGAACACCATCACTTGCCCGTGCATGGTGAAGAGCTTGTTGTAGGTATCGGACTGGACCAGATCTCCCGCCGGGGTCAACAGTTCCAACCGGATCAGCAGCGCGAAGAAGCCCCCAATGAAGAAAAAGAACGTGATCGACAGCAGATAAAGCAGCGCAATGCGCTTGTGATCCGTGGTCAGAAGCCATGACTTGATGCCATACTCCTGATTAAGGTAATTCGTGCGGTCGGCGGTGATCGCTGCGGTTGCCATTGCTATTGCACCTTGGGTTGTTGCGGCTTCGTGCCGGGCAGAAGCGAAGGAGTGGCGGCCGCTCCCGCCGGCGGTTGGTTCAATGACTTAATGTATGCCACCAGCGCGCTCAACTGCTCTTCACTCACTAATCCTTGAAATACCGGCATGATGGGCTTGAATCCGGAAACAATTTTTGCTGCCGGGCTCAAAATGGATTCCCGGATGTAGTTTTCATCGGCAACGACGGTTCGGCCGTCTTCGAGTTGGACTGGCTTGCCGAACAGTCCGGCAAGGTTGGGCCCGCGTCCCTGGGTGTCGAATCTGTGGCAGGTGGAACATCCCAGTTGCTGGAAGATGCTCTCCCCATTTGCGGCAAGCGATCCCATGGCCGCGCCGCCGCCGAGCCAGGCTTCGTACTGCGCCGGCTCCATCACCACCACCTGGCCGATCATGCCGGAGTGCATGGTGCCGCAATATTCCGCGCAAAACAGATGATAAGTGCCGGGCCTCGTGGCGCGAAACCAGGCCGTAGTGTAGCGGCCGGGCAGAACATCCTGTTTCATGCGGAACGCGGGCACGTAGAAGCTGTGGATCACGTCCTGGGAAGTCATAATCATCTTCACATCTCGGCCCACAGGCACGTGCAGTTCGTTGATCTCCCGCTGCCCCTCTTCGTGCTGCAGCTTCCACATCCACTGCTTAGCCACGACATAAACTTCGGTGGCGCCTCGTGGCGGCGTGCGCTCCCTGAAGTAAATAACCGCACCCCAGACAAAAATAACCATAAAAATGCCAAGCGGAATCACCGTCCAGGTCAACTCCAACGGGGTAGAACCTTCAATCTGCTCAGCCTGGACGCCCTTGCGACGGCGAAACCTGGTCGCAAATACCACAATCATGATGAAGATCGATACGCTCATGAAGGCGGCCAGCGCTACCAGGAAAATGTATAGCGCGTCTACGCTTCCGGCCGTCGTCGAGGCCCTTGCAGGCCAAAGTGGAAAAGTGTCGAACATTAATATGTGACTCGCCGAGCTCCCTGATGGTTCTGCGTAGAACCTCTTCGAAACAATGCGGTGATCATCACACCCAAAACCAGGATTGTGGCTCCCGCGGATAGTTGCAGCACGCGCGAAATAATCGCGCCATATTTACCGGTTGCGGGATCGTAGTGATAGCAGTAGAGCAACACCTGATCCACCACGCTGCCGATCTTGTTTTCCGAAGCCTGCACCAATCCCAGACGTAAGTCTTTGGGGGCATACTCGACTCCGTAGTAATACTGCGCAATCCTGCCCTGGGGAGTCAGCAGCAAAATGGCTGTAGCGTGAGCGAACTGGGCGGTCCTGGCGTCATACTGATACTCGAAACCGGCAGATTTGGTCAGGGAATCGATCGATTCCTGCGATCCGGTGAGGAAGTGCCAGCCCGCCGCGGCGCCCGGGCGCCCGTAACGCTTCAGGTATTCCGTCTTCTTGGCGAATGCCATTTCCGGCGTCTCACGCGGATCGAAGCTTACAGTGAGGACGTCGAATTCTTTGCCCACATCGAACTTCAGGACCCGCAATGCGCTCTCCAGACCGCTCAAGACTTCGCCGCATAACATGGGGCACTGGTAGTAGACGAGGTTTAGAATTATTGGCTTCTTGCCGAAATAGTCGCCAAGCCGGACCGGTTTGCCAGTTTCATCGCGAAATGAGAGATCAGCGGGAATCTGCTCATTCAGGTGCTGCTCGATGCCGACGTTTTCTAAACCTGGCGGCCGCACATTGGAGGGCGGAGACATGATGCCGCGGGTCATAGCCTGACCCCAGGCGGCAGCCGCGAACAGCAAGACGCCGGCTGGCAGGAGCCACTTCTGTTTAATCGTTGACAGTTTTGTCCCCATCTCAGACTTTTGAGAAACCTCAGCCGCTAAAGCCGCTTCGCGAGAGTTTGCGGCACGATTGAAGTCGTGCCCTTCCCACTCTTGAAGCCGTGTACAAGCAGAGTACCCCTCATTCGTGTTGCTTCTTACCCGTTGGGTGCGCCTGGCCAGCTGTATCCGATCCCGCAGCGGCCCTTCTAGCGTCATTCACTGGGGACGGCGGCACAGTTCCCGCTTTTGGCGCGACCGGCAAGCCGCGATCCACTATCAATTGCATGGCACTCTCGATCGGAATGTGCGCCACCCCGGCCTTCTCATCCACCCAGCCATAGCTGTTGAGCTGCTTTTCTTCCTGGAGCCGGAAATCATTGATCTCCAGACGCTCATTTCTCTCCAGACGTGGTTGGGGGAATTTCTCGATGTCGCCAGGGTTAACAACTCGCGTATCAGTCGCAGTCTTTTCCAGCAGCGGATTCTGCGCGGGCTGATGGCCTCGTTGATAGGCGTCCATATACTTGTAGATTCCCCATACCGCAACAGAAGCTAGCGCGACCATAACCGCGACCCCGATCAAAAACTGAACCACATTTCGGGCGGCCAGATCCTGTGGCTCGAATTCAACGCCGGGATTGTGGCGATTTTCCATTTCATCAGTCATGAACAGGCTCAAGAACTTCGTTGGCGGATACATCGTACGCAGGCACTAGGGGCTTGGACGCGAGATTATGGAAAAAATACCCCAACCACAATCCGCCCACGGCGAACGGCACCACTACGTCGGCCCAGGTAACGCTTAACTTTTGCGAGAAATTCGGTTCGATCATCCAGTAAAGGTCCAGATAGCGCATCAGCATTATCCATATCGCCAGCCAGACCAGCCGGGTCACGTCTCGCTTGAACGGGCGCGATAGTAAAAAGACGAAAGGGACAGCAAAATGAAACAACACCAGAAACAGCCCGACATAACCCCACCCGCCATTCAGGCGGCGCATGTACCAGGTGATCTCATCGGGCAAGTTCCCTGCCCAAATAATCAGCCACTGCGAAAACGCGAAATAGGCCCACACCATAATGAAAGCCAGCATCAGCTTTCCGTGATCGTGGACATAATCGGGCTTCAACAATTCCGACATGGGTTTGTATCGAAACAGAATTCGTTCAACGACCACGGCGAAACACAGCGCGGATAAGACTTCGCCGATCAGGAAAGACAGTCCATAGATAGTAGAAATCCAGCTGGGGTCAATGGACATGACCCAATCAATAGCGGCAAATGAGATGGTAAAGCCGTACAAAACAAGTCCCGGCCCGCTAAGCGCCTTGAAGCGCGTGCTGTTATCTCGCGCGGATGGATGGTCCTGTTCCGACGACCACCTGGTCAGGAAAAAGATCAATCCTCCCCAGATAACAAAGTAAATCACGGCGCGGATCGCGAATCCGCTTACGGAAAGATAGCTTTGCGTGACCTGCTGCAAGTGCTCGCGAAGATGCTGGTCGGAAATCGAATCGAGAGGGCGCGCCCAGATGTAAAGCTTGGGCAATCCCAAGAAGATTGGAATAAACAGCAACGCCAGCAACGGAAGCGTCCGCATGGCCGCTCCCAGGATGCGGCGGATGATCATGCCCCAGCCGCCCTTGGTCAGATGGCGAAGCATCAGAATCGCCATCGATCCCAGGCACACACCGAGCCAGGCCATGAAGCTGAGCAGATAGGCACGGAAAAACTGGTCCGGGCGGATAAACGCCCCGATCAGCGAGAGCGCAGCAAATATCAATCCGACGACGAGTGAGCGCCGCCCTATGGTCCTGATTATCGGCGGAGCCATCAAATCCAGATTGTCGACGCGCGCCGGGCTCATTTCTGTCCCTCTTCATTGTTCTGGGCTTTCGGCGCGATTACAGGCAGCGTGGCGCCTGAACCAGGCTCTTCGAAAGCTGGAGCTTCGGATGGCACTTTCTGTCCTGCCGGAACATCATTCGCACTCGCTGTCTGGCTCAGC
>CATPBY010000286.1 GCA_955652845.1 uncultured Terriglobales bacterium
ACATCAAACAGGGCGAAGGCCGATGGTTCCTGCAGCACGCCACTCAGGTGAAAAATATCTGGGTCCCCTACGGCGAGTAATCAGAAGATTTTGTCATGCTGAACGAAGTGAAGCATCCCTATAAGCGCCGGTTAGTAGAGGGATAGGGATTCCTTGCTTGCGCCGGAATGACAATTCCGCTATGGCGTGGAAAACATGCTCTCAAGTTCATTGACAAGAATCGGAAGCGCTGAATAGACTCGGCAGTCTTATGGCGAAACCTCCTCGGATTGCCGTAGTAGGAAGCGCAAATATTGACCTGGTCACCTTTGCCGATCGGTTCCCTAAAGCCGGGGAAACAATTTTTGGCCAGAGCTTTGATCTTGGTTTCGGAGGAAAGGGCGCAAATCAGGCTGTGGCCGCGCGACTCTGCGGCGCCGACGTTTTCATGGTTGCCCGAGTGGGCAGCGATCTGTTCGGTCCCGCGACTATTCAGAATTTTAAAAAGCTTGGGATCGATGCATCCTACGTGAAACAACTCGGAGGCGTTTCCAGCGGCGTGGCGCCGATTTTCGTCGAGCCGAGCGGGCAGAATCGCATCTTCGTGGTGAAGGGCGCGAACGATCTGCTCAAACCCGAAGACGTGGACGCCGCAGCCGATGTGCTGAAGACCGTCGACTGCATAGTCCTGCAGTTCGAAACTCCGCTCGAAACCGTTTATTACAGTGTCGGTTTTGCGCGCAAGCACGGGATTCGTAGCATCGTCAATCCGGCTCCCGCCCAGACGGTCGACATGAACGCGCTGACTGGGCTCGATTATTTTGTTCCCAACGAAAGCGAAGCCGAGACAATCACCGGGATGCCGGTGCGAAATGTGGATGACGCCAAGAAGTGCGCGGAGAAACTGCTCTCTGACGGCATTAAGAGAGTCATTCTTACGCTGGGAGCCAACGGCTCATTGCTGGCCGGCCGCGATGGCATGGAACATATTCCCGCCTTCAGCGTGAAGAGCATTGACAGCACCGGTGCCGGCGACGCTTTCATCGGCAGCTTTGCTGTCTTCCTCGCCGAAGGTCTCCCAGAACGCGAAGCGGTGCGTCGCGCCAATCTCTATGCCGGACTCTCAACCACCGGCGTAGGGACGCAGAAATCATTTTATGATCGCGCCCGCTACGATTCAGAGTGGGCGGCGCGAGGCAAATCCTAGTCTACTGTTCCTTCCAAGCCTGTACAAACCCCGCTACTTGTATAAGAATTACGCCCAGCCACAAGCTCGATTTTATTTGAGGTTTCTTCTTGTATTTCCGGCCCGACACCCTCGACCATGCCGTTCAGGTTCTCGCCAGTTCCGGAGGCCAAATCCTGGCGGGAGGCACTGACTTTTTCCCATCCCTCGGTGATCGGCCGGTTACCGGGACCGTGGTGGACATTTCGGGTCTCGGAGAAATTCGAGGTGTGATTACCGAACCCAAGTATATAAAGATCGGCGGGCTCACCACCTGGACAGAAATTATTCAGACTCCGCTTCCGCCCTGCTTTGACGGATTGAAGGCCGCGGCCCGGGAGATTGGCTCGATTCAAATCCAGAATCGCGCCACGGTAGCGGGAAATCTTTGCAACGCTTCTCCGGCCGCGGACAGTGTCCCAGCGCTGCTCACGCTCGATGCTGAAGTGGAGCTGGCGTCACAAGTGGGCATTCGCCGTCTGCCGATCGCGGACTTTATCGTGGGCAATCGCAAAACGCTGCGGCAACCGGGCGAGATTCTTTCCCATGTTTTTGTGCCTCGTGCCATCGAAAATGCCGCTTCAACCTTTCTCAAGCTCGGAGCCCGCCGCTATCTGGTGATTTCCATCGCCATGGCTGCGGCCGTGATTCAAAGGAGTTCTACGGGTCACATCACGGACGCACGCGTTTGCGTCGGTTCCTGCTCAGCCGTGGCGCGACGCCTTCGGGAATTGGAGCTGAAGCTGATTGGCGCGCCAGCAAGGGCTGAACTGGGACTACTTGCAACCGCGCACGACCTCGGAGATATTTCGCCCATCAACGACGTGCGCGCGACCGCCGCCTATCGGCGAGACGCAGCCTTGACACTGGTCCAGCGTGCGTTAGATGCGTGCGCCAGGGGCTCATGAATGGCCACCATCGCTCCCACGTCGGAAACGAAGTGCCTGCTTCACCTGGTGGTAAATGACCGCGAGGTTTCGGTCGATGTTTCCCCGGCGCAACGGCTTTCACGCGTTTTGCGGGAGAAGCTTGGGCTGACTGGAACGAAAGTCGG
This sequence comes from uncultured Terriglobales bacterium, assembly GCA_955652845.1. GTDB lineage: Bacteria > Acidobacteriota > Terriglobia > Terriglobales > Acidobacteriaceae > JABCYV01. Next base: position 2,259 of record CATPBY010000286.1, read on the forward strand.
ATGCGACGCTGGCGATTGCGGCGCGTGCACCGTCTTGCTGGATGGAGATCCGGTTTGCGCCTGCCTGGTCGCGGCGGGCCAAGTGGAAAATCGCGTCATTACCACCGTCGAAGGACTCAAATCCAGACCGCCGCTATTTGGCCGCCTGCAACAAGCATTCCTTTGTCACGGAGCCGCACAATGTGGAGCGTGCACTCCGGGCATGCTGGTTTCGGCAACCGCTCTGCTCGAGCGCGATGCATCGCCCACGGAGAGCGATGTGATGGACGCGCTTGGCGGCGTGCTGTGCCGCTGCACCGGGTACCGGAAGATCATCGATGCTGTTCTCGAAGCACGGAATGACCACACCGAAACCATATCTTCTTCAGCAGGGCCCTCCGTTGGTCAGCGCGTCGTTCGCCTCGACGGTAAAGGCAAAGTTGAAGGAACTGAAATATATGGTGCGGACGAGATACCCTTCGAGGCTCTATCTCTACGTGTCATCCGTTGCCCGTATCATCGAGCCAGGTTTCGCTTCGGCGATCTCGACACGTTCGTGGCGTCTCGTCCCGGCGTAGAAGCAGTGCTTACTTCGAAGGATGTTCCCGGAGAAGATTGTTATGGCGTGATTCCACGATTCGCCGATCAGCCGATCTTCGCTCATGAAGCAGGCGAAGCCAGATTTCGGGGTGAAGCAATTGCCGCGATAGTCGGGGAGGCAGAGGCGATAGAAAATCTCGATATGGCAGCTTTCCCTGTCACTTGGGAAGAACTGCCTCCGCTCAAGACCATCGATGCAGCCCTCGAGCCTGACGCGACGCTCATTCATTCCCATCGCGCACAAAACGTGTTGACCGGGGGACGAGTGCTGCGGGGTGATGTCGAAAAGGCACTGGTAGAGTCCTGGGCCGTGGTAGAAGGCGAATTTGAAACCGGCTTTGTTGAGCATGCCTGCATCGAGCCGGAGGCCGGATTCGCAAGACGCATTGGCGACCAGATCGAAATCCAGGCCTGCACGCAGTCGCCCTACATGGATCGCGCCGACATCGCCAAGCTTCTGGGAATTCCCGCTGACGCGGTGCGAATTATTCCAACCGCCGTCGGTGGCGGCTTCGGGACCAAGCTCGACTTATCCGTACAGCCGTTTGTCGCCCTGGCGGCGTGGCGCTTGCGGCGTCCGGTGCGGATGGTTTACTCGCGTATTGAATCGATCATGTGCACCACCAAGCGCCATCCCGCACGTATGCGCTGCCGTGCGGGCGCGACGCAGGACGGAAAACTCCTGGCGCTCGACTTCACCGCCGACTTCAATACCGGGGCTTATTCCTCATGGGGGCCGACGGTCGCGGCCCGCGTTCCGGTCCACGCCTCCGGCCCGTATTTTGTTCCGCATTATCGCGCCGTGACGCGGGCGATTCATACCAACATCGTTCCTGCGGGGGCATTTCGCGGATTTGGAGTGCCGCAGATGGCTATTGCGCAGGAGCAGCTCTATGACGAACTTGCCATCAAGCTGGCAATCGATCCGCTGGAGTTTCGCATCCTGAACGCGCTCGACGATAATTCTCCCACCGTAACCGGACAAATTATGGGAGACGGCGTCGGCATTCGCGCCTGCTTCGAGGCCTTGCGTCCGCGGTGGGCCGCAACTCGCGGCCAAGCGGTTGAATTCAACGCAAAATCTAAAGGTGCACTGCGGCGAGGTGTAGGGGTGGCGGGGATGTGGTATGGGTGCGGAAACACATCGCTGCCAAACCCATCCACGGTGCGCGTCGGACTGAAGTCAGACGGCAGAATTGCGCTTCACCAGGGTGCTATCGATATCGGCCAGGGATCGAATACCATCATCACGCAGATTTGCGCCGATGGATTAGGCGCGCCGGTCGATTGCTTCGATCTGATTTCCGGAGATACTTCGATCACGCCCGACTGCGGCAAAACTTCGGCATCAAGACAGACTTTCGTTACCGGCAAGGCGGCGCACATGGCTGGTCGAGAACTTCGACGACTCATTCTGCAAATGGCTCAGTCATGTAGAGAAGATGCGACCGTCGACTTTGGCAAAGGCGTGCTGAGAATCTGTGAAGGCGGAAAACAGCGTCATTTGTCGCTGGAAAACCTGACGCTGGATAAGCATGGCTATGTGCTGACTGCCGAACAAACCTTCGATCCTCCCACCAGCCCGCTCGATGAAAACGGACAAGGTGTGCCGTACGCAGTGTATGGATTCGGCGCCCACATGGCGGAAGTCGAGGTGGACACGGATTTGGGAACTGTTCGCGTTCTTAGAATCATCGCCGCTCACGATGTAGGACACGCCATAAATCCAACATTAATTGAAGGGCAAATCGAAGGCGGTGTTGCGCAAGGTCTTGGTATGGCCCTGATGGAAGAGTTCTTTCCCGGAAAAGGCGAAAATCTTCACGACTATCTGATTCCCTCGGCCGGCGACATTCCACCGGTCGAATCGATCCTGATTGAAGATCCGTCGTCGATCGGGCCATTCGGGGCAAAAGGCATCGGTGAGCAGGCTGTGATCCCAACCGCGCCGGCGATTCTGAATGCAATTCACCATGCCACTGGCGTCCGCATGCACAGGGTTCCTGCTACGCCCGATCGCATCCGGGAGGCCATCCTCAAGAATGGAGTCCCTCGTGGCCGACGATGACGCCATCCGTTGCGATGCGTGCCCGGTGCTCTGTTACATCAAACCCGGACGCGCAGGTGCATGCGACCGCTACGGCAACCGCGATGGACAGTTAGTCCGGCTTGATCCGCATGTCGTGCTTGACCAGGTGTTGTCGCGTGGCGACTCGATCGTGCCATTCCTGGAGCGCGATCGCGAATGGGACGGCAACATCGTAAATGGCCCCGAAACATTTATTACTGCGATTGGCGCGGGCACGACTTATCCCGACTACAAACCGGCTCCATTCATCATCTCCTCCCAGGTGAAGGGAGTGGACATGGTGACCGTCGTGACCGAGGGCATTTTCAGTTACTGCGGAGTGAAGATAAAGATCGACACCGATCGCCACCTTGGGCCGGAGCGCAATCTGGTGCGCGCTAAAGGCGAACCGGTCGGGCACGTCACTACCAGCGAGTACGGATCGCAAATGCTTTCGCTCGGTGGTGTCCGCCATCTCACCGGGGGAACGCGAAACGAAGGCAATGTTACCTGTGAAACGCTGCTTGGTTTATGCAATGGCAAGGCCGCTGAGCTGACGATTGATGAAGGCGCAAACATCATCGTGCAGGCAGGCAAGCCCCCGGTCGTGAATGGCGTTCTGGAAGAGCGGATGCGCGTCGGATGTGGGTCCGCTACCATCGGTATGTTTGCGAAACAGTGGCACGGAAAGGTTGACGACGTTGTGGTTGTGGACGATCACATCACCGGAGTTCTTTCCGAGCACCAGGCGGGGAAGATGCTTGGCATCCCTGAAACCGGCGTCAAGCTGAAGGGCCGGCGGTCTACCCCGGGCCGCTACTTTCAGGTGGCGGAGCCGGGCACCGCGTGGGGTGGCACAAATATTACCGATCCGCTTTCCATTCTCGCTTCCTTTAATCCGAAGATTGCATGGCCTGGTTTACGCTTGTTGATGGTGAGCACCACCGGCGAGCATTATGCGTACTACGAACTCGATGAAGCTCTTTGTCCGGTTGAAAAAGAATTGCCTGATGCCTTGCGCATTTCCGTTGAAAGAATCAGGGAGAATTGCGAACCTGCACTCTCGACTGTGCTATTTATGGGGGGAGCGGGCGGCTCGTTGCGCGCGGGCGTCACCGAGAATCCTGTCAAGCTGACGCGCTCGGTTCGCGGCTCACTGACTCGAGTCACCTGTGGGGGAGCGCCAGTATACATCTGGCCGGGCGGCGGCATTACCCTCATGGTGGATGTCTGCCGAATGCCACAGAGCGCCTTCGGATATGTGCCGACCCCAGCCATAGTGGCGCCCATTGAATTCACCCTTAGGCTTGACGACTACTCTGCTCTGGGCGGCTACATGGACCACGTACGTCCTCTGAGTTCGCTGATGACTACCAGAAACGATGAAGGACGACGGCATCTGCCGGCGAGTCCCGAAAATCCATGGCCGTTGGAAGCTGAAAGACAGAAGAAACCATAATCGTGATGGCTAGAGCCCAAATACGACTGCTCTCAGACGGCCGGCGTCTGCATCTGCAGGACGGACCCATTGATATCGTGCTGCAAGCATTTGGCCGCGAAAATGAAATCCGCGCCGCTCACCGCGCCGCCGCCGCTCGTTTCATCTCTGTGCTCGACGAACTTTGCAGCGAACTTCCACTGCTGAGAGAGCAGGCCCGGCCGCGGGGAAGGGAACCGAACGGAGTGATTGCGCAGCGGATGCGCGCCGCCGTGATGCCATATGCGAAAGAAACTTTCATTACTCCCATGGCGGCTGTCGCAGGCGCTGTGGCGGAGGAGATATTAGCTGCGATGATCGCGGACGCTGATCTGAGCAAGGCGTACGTCAACAACGGCGGTGACATTGCGCTTCACCTTGGGGCCGGAGAAAACTTTGTAATCGGAATGGTGGAACTGGCGAGAGAACCTGAGGCCGTGCGTACATCGCTCTTTGGAAATGTCATACTGGACTCGGAGCAACCGGTGCGCGGCATCGCTACCAGCGGATGGCGCGGCCGCAGTTTTTCGTTCGGCATCGCGGACGCGGTAACGGTACTGGCCAACACCGCTGCCAAGGCCGACGCAGCGGCAACAATGGTTGCGAATGCAGTCGATATCCCAGGACATCGCAGTGTCACCCGCACCGCTGCCCGCGAACTTTCTCCCGATAGCGATCTGGGCGACCGCCTGGTGACGGTCGCGGTTGGAGATCTAACTTCCCCGGAAATAAACCGAGCCTTGGTTCGAGGTGCAACTTGTGCCGAATCTCTGATCGATTTGAATCT
>CATPBY010000287.1 GCA_955652845.1 uncultured Terriglobales bacterium
GACGTACCAGGTGGAAGCGTCGAAGTTGGGGGTTGAGACTTCTGCGTCAGCAGCCGTGACATTGCTGGCAGACGACATCTGCCATCCGTCGCGAAGCTCCGTCCAGTACGGCGATTCCGCGGAAGCTTGCAGAACGCAGCACAAAAACGCCGCGCAAATCAATAAAAGCGAGAAGACGCGACTCATCGGATTTCCTGTTGCGAAAGAGGTTACCCTTAATAGTCAACTACGTGCTTCATTTAAAGAGAGAGCGACAGATCACGGCTGTTGATTGAAACGCTTTTTTCTGGATGGCATAAAGCGCGTTTCAATTTCGCCAGTGACTTTTACCCCCACAGATTTCTCAAAGGACAAGCCATCAAGGCCCCGCGCTGCCAGTTTCACGGTGAATACTCCAGCATGCGTGTAAGCATGAAAAACCTTTGCTTCGGTGGCGGTTGTGCCGTCGCCAAAATCCCAATGGTAAGAAATCACGGGTGCGCTCCCAGGCGCAGCTTCAGCAGAAAATTGCACAGGCTTGCCAGTTTTTGAATTATCCGGAGCAGACACGCTGACGGCGGGAGCCGAACTTTCAATCGACGTATCGATGATTTTGAGCATTTTGACTGAATGCGGGGGAAGATGCACGGTAATCGCGTCGAGATTCTGCCCAATCTCAGCCGATGAATCAAACACATCAGAGATTTGATGACGGCCGCGAAGGTCCAAGTCGCGGGATAGATCGAACCTGTGCTGAATCTCCTTTTCGCTCCAGTTAAAAATCGTCACGATTGCCTGTCGGTTGCTTTCCTGCAGCAGAAAAAGGCTGGGCATTCCGTCTTCAGACGTGTAGCTCATCAAGTCGAGAGGCCGCGAGGCGCGGCCTAATCGAACCATATTTAGAATGTCCTCGTTTTTCACTAATGCCATCCGCTCGGGATCGGCGCCAAGCGTGGGCAGATCATCTCCAATCTCGAAGAGGCCGCCGGAAATTGCGCTGAGGGCGAGCGACACGCGGGCTTCATCCACACTCAGCGGCTGCTGGCCTCCGTGCCATTTCTGTTCACTGACGGTTTGCCGCGACACCGTGAAGGCATCGGGGTCGGCGACATAGAAATTTCGGTGCATGTAATAACGGGCCGCAATACCCGGCGCCGCCTCCTTACTGGCTTCGAAAGTGTGGCCTGTGTCGACGGAGGTACGGCCCATATCCACGATCCCGACAGGGTTCAGCATCGGGCTGCCATCCTTATCGAGCAGAACATCATCACCCACCGCTTCGCGAATGATCTGCAACCCAATCCGTTGCGCCTCCAGAGCAGTCGTGTTAGGCCGGGTGTAAAACCCTTCGATCGCGCTGTCATCCATGAAATCAAGTTTGATGTAACGGATCCCCCAGTCCCTGGTAAGGGTGATATAGGTTTTGCGCAGGTAGTCTTGCGCGCCCTGGTCGGTGCAATCGAGCACATAGAGCGGATCAAGCGGGTGCTTTTCCCCGATCACCCAGCCAGCATGAATGGGCTTGCCGGCGGCGTTGTGAACCAGCCAATCTTTGTGCTGCTCATAAACCCAGGAGCGCTCTGAGACCTCGAAAGGCGCCGTCCAGATTCCCGGAACAAGGCCCAGCGCCCGCACCTTGCCTTCGAGATTCGCCATTCCATGTGGGAATAAGCTTTCATCAGGATTTGTGTATTCGCCGCGGGCATACTGATAGCCTTCATCGATGTGGAAGAAGTTGTAGCCCTGATTCTTCAAATTCTCCGTTAGCCACGTCGCATTCGCCAAAGCGGTGTCCTCTGTGAGGCCGAAGTAGTAAGCAGTCCAACTCCACCAGCCCAGCGGGTTAGGGGCCGTAGTGCGGGCATGGTGCAACTGGCGAATCAAGCTGCCGTAATGTTCCAGCTGGGAGTGATAATCGTCACCCGTGCTGATCAGCAATCGTTCGGAGGAGAGCTCAGCGCCTGGCGCCACTGGCAGACTCAGCTCTATCTGATCTTCGGCAGCGGACTGCGCAAGGGAGTTTTCCTTCTCCACTTCGGTGGTGCCTGTGGAATCGACTTCATATGAAGTGATACGGTTCTTATCGACTCGCAAGCGAAGGATAGTGAGGAATTTGTCGGATGTGAGCGTACCCAGAAATAGATTTCTCTTGGTCTGGAAGTTGTAAATTAACTGGCTGCCGACGGCGCGGTGCACTCCTCCGCTGCTGTCCGCCAGGTTCCGGATTTTTATGCCGGGACGATCTTCGCTGAAGCTGTCGGAAAGAATTCGGTCCGAACTGTCAGATCCTCCGAGATCAGCAATCGCGGGACCGATCGCCTCGACGCTGCGGACGGACTGAACTGTGACAGGACGTTCGCCGCGGTTACGGACGTGGGCACTGATCGTCACAAAATCAGGATTTTCGTACAGGACAAAGGTGTAGATAAGGTCTGGCTGGGCGCGGAGTCCGGTATTCGAAATAGTGATTTTTGTCCCCTGACCAAGTTCATCCCGCGCACTTTCGCATGACATTGCGTGTTGCGGATAGACGGTAGATTGCAGCCAACGATGATCTATTTCAGCAGCCACATCAGAACGCAGAATTGGTTTATCAGAAGCGGGATCAAAGATTGTGTACGTGCCATCAGCAGAATCGAAGGAAAGACCGATGTTTTTCGCCCCATATCTTGATGAGCAGCGCTTGCCAGGCGAAAACTGAGCTGCGCGAAGCAAGCCCGGGGACATAATCACGGCAAGCAACAGCAAAAGCGGCATTCGATCGGTTTGCATCTTCGATCCTCGGCACACCAGCTTTGAGGCCTCGCGAGCTGGTAGTTCCCGTGCAACCTGCAGGCCCATGTTCTTCTTGACAAACCCACCGTATCGAAACTAAAAGTAACTGTTCGTAAATATACGCAACCAGCACATTTCTGCAAGCAGGAAAATATCGGATTTTTTCCGCCGGCCGGCGGAGTACCCTGGTGCTCTCTGCCGCCGGAAGGAAGCAACTGGAGTCATCTATGCTAATTGAAAAACTCCGCCGCTCTTTTCGTTTTCTTCTGGGTCTGGGTATCTTTGCCGGCTTAGCCAGTCTTGCCCTGGCGCAAAAAGATACCGGAAGCATTGTGGGCACGGTCAGAGACCCGAGCGGCGCATTTGTGGCCAATGCCAGGGTTTCAGTTATCGATGTGGAGCACGGACAGACCTTCAACACCACGACCAATACCCAGGGCGAATACGTGGCCAGTCCGCTGCGCGTCGGACGATACACCCTCACCGTCGAGCAGGCGGGATTTAAGAAAACAATCTCCGTGCCTGTGGATCTCGACGTACAGCAGCGTATCGCTGTCGACGTCACTCTCCAGTTAGGACAAATCTCCGAATCTGTGTCTGTTTCCACCGCTGCGCCCCTGCTGGAGACCGAAACCTCAGAACTGGGGCAGGTTATCGACCGGCGGCAGGTAGCTAATCTTCCCCTGAACGGGCGGAACTTTGCCCAGCTCGCTTTGCTCAGCGCTGGCACTGCGCCCAGCGAACCCGGAGCCCGCGACGAAAAGAGCTTTGGATTCAGCGCCAACGGGGCCCGGTCTCTGCAGAACAATTTCCTGCTGGACGGCGTAGACAACAATTCCAATCTTACCGACCTGCTGAATGAAACCAATTACGTCATTCAGCCCCCGGTGGAAGCATTGCAGGAATTTAAAGTTCAAAGCAATGCCTACAGCGCCGAGTTCGGCCGCGGCAATGGAGCGATTGTGAACGCCGTCATAAAGTCGGGAACCAATTCAATCCACGGCTCCGCCTGGGAATTCCTGCGCAACGAAAAATTTGATTCGCGCAATTACTTCGACCCCCGGTCGCTGCCTACGCCTCCTTATAAACAAAACCAGTTCGGCGCAACTTTTGGCGGGCCGATCTTCATTCCGCACCTGTACAACGGGAAGAACCGTTCATTCTTCTTCGTTGACTACGAAGGTCTGCGGATACGGCAGGCGCAAACGGAAACCGCAGTTGTCCCCAGCCTGGCCTGGCGCCAGGGCGATTTTTCAGATTTGATCAACTATTCCAGTCCTATACCGGGCGTCACCGATTGCAATGGAAGAAACACGTATGCCGGTGAAATTTTCGATACCCGCCGGACGCAGGTTGTCAGTAACAACCCGGTAACCCTGTGCGGGTTTCCCTTCCAGTACGACGCCAGCGGAAAGCCTCTCAATATCATTCCCAAAGCTCCGCTGGTGCCGGGCGGAGGTTTTCTCGATCCCCTGGCGCTGAAGCTGGCGGCGCTTTATCCCGTGCCCAATGTATTCAACCAGCCAGGCATCAATTTTTCAGCGAACCCGGTCTTGAAAGAAACTCGGAACAATTTTGATATTCGCGTGGATCAGAAATTTTCGGACGGGGATAACACGTTTTTCCGTTTCAGCTACGAAGATCAACCGAGCAGCATTCCCGGAACATTCGGCGGCCTGGCCGACGGAGGCGGATTCTTCAGCGGAGATGAAGAAAACTCCTACCGCAGCTTTGCAACCAGTTGGACGCATATCTTGAAGCCGCAGCTCATCAATGAGTTCCGGCTGGGCTACAACCGCATCAATTCCCATCGCTCCGAGCTCAATGCCAATACCGACGTGTCCGGGATAATAGGATTTCCCGGAGTACCGTTTTCTCCGGGAATCGGCGGGCTTCCACAGCTGACTTTCAGCGACTTTTCCACCCCTCTGGGAAGCCCGACGTTCCTGCCTTCGAAGGAAATTCAGAATTCCTACACATTATCCGAGAATCTGACGTGGGTAAAAGGCCAGCACACCTGGAAATATGGCACGGAGATCCGGCGGGAAGAGTTCACGATCTTTCAGCCTGCATCACCCCGGGGCAATCTGGATTTCAACAACACACTCACCGACAATCCTGGTTCGCCCGTACCCGGCACAGGTGGGGACGGTTTTGCATCCTTCATGGCGGGTCTGGCCGATAGCGGCGGAATCAACAATCTGCACAATGTTGATTACTTCCGTACGACTTACGCTTTTTACGTCCAGGATGACTGGAAGGTGAGGCCCACTCTTACCCTGAATCTCGGCCTGCGCTATGAACTGTTTCTGCCTGTAACCGAACGGCGCAATGAATTGGGCACGTTTGATTTTACCAATCCCAACAATCCGACAATCATTGTGCCGAAGGGACAAACGGTACAACTGACGCCGACGCTTGCCGCCATACCCTTGCACTTGAGCCCAACCGGCAGTCCGGGCCTCATTAATAAGGATTGGAATAATTTCGCCCCGCGGGTGGGATTGGCATATCAATTCCGGCCCAAAACCGTTCTGCGTGCAGGTTATGGAATTTTCTACGGAGGCCAGGAAAGCGGCCCCTACAGCAATCCCAGTCCCGGCTTCAACCCTCCGTACTTTGTAACCCAGGCTTTCAATAGTCCTTGTAGCGCTTCCGACGCAAATCCGGCAACGCCCAGCAACGATTGCACCGTACCCGGCTTGCGGTTTCTGGCAAACGGGTTCCCCTTAAATTCGCTGGTCGATCCGAATACTCCGACCCTGTTCTCAGTGGACCGCAACCTGCGCACTCCGTACATGCAGCAATGGCACGTAGCGATTGAACGGCAGATGGCAGGCGACGGAGTCTTTGAGCTTACCTATGCAGGCTCGAAGGGCACCAAGCTATTTGATTTTTTCAATGGCAACCAGGCCGCGCCCAGCACAGATCCGACTGCGCCCCTCGCCCCGCGGCGTCCCGTTCCGTTAATTGATTCATCGATCAACTGGTTCCGTTCGACGGGTGCCTCGAGCTATCACTCGCTGCAAGCTCATTACGAAAAACGCTTTTCGCATGGATTGCAATTGCTGGCCTCGTATACCTGGGCCCACTCCATCGACAATGCATCCAATGCAAATCTTGGACCCACCCAGAACAACAGCGACTTCAGAGATTTCCGCCATCCTGAAGCGGAATTTGGAAACTCAGATTTTGATGTGCGTCATCGTTTCAGCGGCAGCTTCATATACGAGTTGCCATTCGGTCGTGGCAAGCGCTTCCTTGGTGACGCGACCGGGCTGCTGAACCAGATCGCGGGCGGATGGCAGCTGGGCACCATCGTCAGCGCCTCCACCGGGAATTACTTTACCGTCCTGGATTCGAATGGTAATTTCGCAAATTCCGACGGCGGCGCAGGTGGGGTCTCGCAACGGCCTGATCAGGTCGGCGACCCAACTGCAAAACCCTGCATTCCGGGAACCTTTTTTAACACATGCGCCTTTGCCGATCCGCCATCTGGATCCTTCGGCAACGTACGGCGCAACACCATTGAAGGCCCGGGCTATAAGACCTGGGACCTTTCGGCATTTAAGAATTTCCAGACCTCCGAAAGATCGAACCTCGAATTCCGGGCTGAATTCTTCAACGTTCTCAACCACACTAACTTCCTGTTTTCCAAGACCGGGCCGCAGAACGGAAACAGCTCGACAATTCTTGGAAATTCACAATTCGGCGATCTCACGGCTGCGCGAGATCCGCGCCAAATTCAGTTTGCCTTAAAGCTCAGCTTTTAGGGCGGGCAAGTATTTTAGGTTAGTCATTCAAGTACGCTGCTCCTCACTTCCGGCGCGGGTTTCAGGCTGGGGCTTTTCTGATTGCACCATTTTTGGGTAATTGACCCAGACTTCTTGGACGACGTAGGGTGGATGCTCTGCACCGGGGATCATCCTCTTTCGTCTCTCTCCAATCCACTCACACGGGGAGGCACGGGGCAATCGCATGGCCAGGCGGAGTGCCGAACTCGCGATCGTGCGCGGCTCTGCCCGCGAGGTCCAAAGTGTCTCCAGCCCGTCGGACGCCGAAATACTTGCTCTTGAAAACGAGATAAGCAGTCATCAAACTCCGCCTGCGCCGCTCTTTCTGAATCATATTGTGGACCGCATTCATTTGCTTATGCAGGCAGACGGGGTCGCTGTGGCGGTGCGCGATCAGTGGGGCGTGGTTTGCCGCGCCAGCACGGGCGATGCGCCGGAAGTGGGCTCACGACTCCGGCCAGACTCCGCATTGACCCGCGAGTGCCTCGAAACTGGGGAAGTGGTGATCTGCGATGACACTGAAACCGACCCAAGGGTAGATCGCTCGATTGCCAAAAGCTTGCGATTGCGTTCCGCTCTGGTTGTGCCTCTTCGGGCCCGAGGCTCGGTTCAGGGCGTTGTCGAGGTTCTTTCGTCACGGGCGTTTGCCTTCGATCGAAAACATGTTGCCAGCCTGCAAAGAATTGCTGCGGTCCTGGAACCCACTTTGGCGCAAAATGGTCCACAAGAGCCCGTTGTACGCGGCCTTCTACCGCTGCCCAACTCTCCAGAAGAGCCAAAGTCCAACTTAAGAAAGTATCTGGCTGCGTTGGTCATCTTCTTGTTATTGATATTTCTGTCAGCCTATCTGCTCAAACCTGGCCGCCGCAGCGCAACCCCCAGCGGCGCGGTTGTACCAGCCTCGGCCCCCGCGACGAACTCTCCAAATCCTGTGACGCCAACCGAGCCACCAGCATCGCAAGTGGCACAAGGCGAAGCTGCCGAACAACCTCTCGTACCTCACGATTTGCCGTTTTCGGAACTGCCCGAACCAAAGCGTGCGGAGCCTTTGTCCATACCCTTGGCAAAAACCGAAACCAAGGTAACAGAACCTGAAAAAACATTTTCGGCAGGAACCAATGCTTCGGATGTTGCCCACCCATCCATTCCAGCACTCGTGGTTCTAGGCGCACCGCCGGGAGCCCAGATTTTTGTCGACGACCGTCAATCGGGGTCAATCAATGAGACCGGTCAGGCCAGTATTCCGACGCTTGCCCCCGGTCAACACCGGTTGCGTCTAAGACTTGCTGGTTATCAGGATTACGATCAGAGTATCGAAGTAAAGTCCGACAAAACCTCTACTGTTACCGCAAAACTCGAACCATTTCAGTTGCCGATTTCGAGTCCTCCCACAAGTGCGCCGATAATTGCAGCCGCGCCAGCGATTCCTGCGCCAGTCGTTTCCGCCCGTGCCTCCCTTCCCGATTTCAC
>CATPBY010000288.1 GCA_955652845.1 uncultured Terriglobales bacterium
GCAGCATGACGGCCGCATGGTCATCCTTTTCAAGCAACCCCCAAAGAGAGGTGAAGTTGGCCTCAGAGCCGCCATTGGTGACCATCACGTGCTCGGCAGTTGCGCCGTACCATTGGGCGATATGCTCGCGAAGCTGTTGCGAGCCGTTGGATTCAGGGTATTTCAAGCCGATAGATAGAAAGACGGCGAGGTTGGAGTCCTGCAGAATCTCTTCCACCGTCAGAGGAAGAACACCGCTTTCGGACAGATTGTATTCCACTTCGTTTTCGTATAAGCATTGCGTTCTTTCCATGCGGAAGAGATCGATGCGCACATTTCCTCCAGCGGGCCCAGCAGCCCGAGCCGCCAAATTTAGCAGAGGGAAGTCGTTGTGTAAATCACCGGCGGAGACGATCTCCTGACTCAGTATGTTTCCGCCTGGGGCTTGACCCGCTGAAGCGTCGCCCCGAGCACTCTTCCCTGTCCACGTTCCTGTACGAATGCGATCAGGCGTAAATTCTCGTGGTCGGTTTTGGGATCGAGTTTCACCTTCACATTTTGGGAAAAGTTCTTGCCGTTTACCATACTGCCAATTTATGTCAGGCTCTGTACCACTGCGACATGGGTCAGACGGCGCCCCTGGTTCTCGCCGCCCCCGACCTGAGATTCACAGTGATTGAGCGCGACCACCAGATAAATATCTGACTGGTAGTCTGCGGAAGACGAAGCTTCCACCTCAACGTGAGCATCGAGAATGCCTGATCTCTGCAGGGCAACCGCGGAGATGCGGACTGGAAACTTTTGCAGACTTCGGGCTTTCTCAATTGCCTGCTTCGCTGAACGAGAGTTGTTGCCGACGAATTCCGTCGTGCCATCAACAACCATCTGCGGGGTATAAACGCTTCCTAAGCCAAATCGATGGGCATATGAATTTTGCCGGTCGCTGAAAAAGCTGGAGGAGAATGGGTCTTTCCAACCGATTTGGTTCCAATAATCGACGTGTTCGCTAAGCACGATCAACTGAGTTCCGGGAATTGCCTGCGAACCGTCGAGTTGTTGCAGAAGGGCATCCGCGGGAGGACAACTGGAGCATCCTTCAGACGTGAATAGTTCAACCAGAACGGGAACCGATGGCGCTGCCTGACTGGCGCCGGAGAGAGTCATGCTTGCCGCGAACGCAACCGCTGACAGAACTGCCGACCTAACCATTCAATACCTTCTGAGACTGTGCTCTTACAGTGGATGTACTTACCGCCACAAAGTTACAGTCGAATCGATTATTATCTGGGAACGAAGTTCACGTCCCTTATGAGTAAATTCCTCCCGCTGGGCCTGTGGGTTCCGTTATTTGTATCCGCCCAGACCGCTACTCCAAAAATTCCGGTGCCTCATTTTCAAGATGTATCTCAGCAGGCGGGGCTGACGGTTTCACACATTTCCACTCCGGAAAAGAAATACATCGTGGAATCAATGAGCGGGGGCGCTGGCCTGATCGATTGCGATAACGACGGCAAGCTTGACATTATCACGGTGAACGGATCGACCATCGATCGCTTCCGGCAGGGCGGCGATCCGATGATAACTCTGTATCACCAGGACGCCGGTTTTCAATTCACTGACATTACGAGGCCGGCAGGACTCACGCGTAAGGGCTGGGGCATGGGGGTCGCCGTCGCCGATTACGATAATGACGGGTTGCCGGATATTTATGTCACGGGCTTTGGCGGCAACGCGCTGTATCACAATCTGGGCAATTGCAAATTTGAAGACGTCACTGAAAAAGCAGGGGTCGCAGCGGGCGGATTCAGCACCGGCGCAGCATGGGCGGATTACGATAAAGATGGGCGCGTGGATCTGTTCGTTTCCCGCTACGTTCACTTTGATATCGACAAGCTTGCGGATTTTGGCAGCGACGAGAAGAATTGCCGCTTCAAGGGAATCCTGGTGCAGTGCGGACCCTGGGGCATGGTTGGCGAGTCTGATCTGTTGTTCCATAACCGCGGCGATGGAACATTCGAAGAGGTATCCAAGAAGGCCGGGTTAGATGATCCCAATCGCTATTACGGGCTGGGAGCGATCTGGGGCGATTATGATAACGACGGCTGGCCGGATCTTTACGTGGCCAATGATGCGGGTCCGAATTTCCTTTACCGCAACAAGCATGACGGGACATTCGAAGAAGTGGGCATGCTTTCAGGAGTGGCCTTGGGCGGTGACGGGCAGGAACAAGGCTCCATGGGAGTCGATTGGGGTGATTATCTGCATGAAGGCCGTCTGTCTATGTTCGTGACCAATTTCACCGAGCAGCCCGACACTCTTTACAGGAATCTGGGCAAAGACGGATTTGCCGATGTGAGCTATCCCGCCAAACTGGCGCAGCCAACCTATCCGTATGTGGGCTGGGGAACTGCCTTTTTCGATATGGACAATGATGGCTGGCTGGACATTTTTGTCGCCAACGGACATGTCTACCCGCAGGTGGATTCGATTCCCGGCGGCGCTTCTTACCGCGAGCCCCTGCAACTCTTCCGTAACCGACGCGATGGTACGTTCGAGGATATCTCGAACACACTCTCCGAAGTCCCCACGCACAGC
>CATPBY010000289.1 GCA_955652845.1 uncultured Terriglobales bacterium
CCATGGGCTTGGTCCAGGTGCACTTGCCTTTGCTGATCATGAGCGAGTGACCGGGACGGTCTCCCACCTCAAGCGCATGTTGTTCGTCTGACTTCCCGCATTGCACGGTGCCGGAAATTTTGGTCTGGGCCAGCGATACTGTTGCGAATGCGATTAGACCGAGGCATATCGGTATGGTTTTGAGCCGCATAGACACCTCCTGGGCAGAAAACTTCGGGGCCGCAGTATAGCACCGCCCTGGATGGTTGGCTTGCAATGAGATAGGTCTCGGGTTTTGCGCCAGGTTTGAAAAAAATTCGCCCTTCAGGGCTTACTGATTCCCTCTTTGTCCCATGGCTCACGCCGTGGTCTTGCATTCTCGCGCTGCTTCACGGCTAAGCGACCCTTTTTCATTCCACCACAGGTTGGAATCTTGAGTTCTCAAACTCAGTCTTACGTCCTAAGATTAGGTTATTCTGGCTCCTGCGGAGCTGATGCTCCCGCGAGTTACGTCCAGTGATCATCCGCTACGCAATTTACAGACAAACATTCTAAAACGCCCAGCGCAGCGAGAACTGAATCAACCTCGGCGTGCCCGCCGTCGAAGTGATTTTGCCAAAGGTGCCGGGATTCTCCACATCGTTCTGCGTCGGGTTGGCGAAGTTGGCATGGTTCCAGATGTTGAAGAAATCCGCCGTGAAACGGAGCGTCTGCCGCTCGGTCAGGCTGAAGTTCTTGATCAGCGAGAAATCCCAGTTCTGCTGGAACGGCCCGTGGTAGATGTTGCGCCCCAGGTTGCCAAAGTCGGTGCCGCAGAAATTGGGATCAGTAGCGCACTGCGTGGGATAGAGCTGGGGTGCGGCCTTGAAATTGTTGAAGTTGAGGTAACCATTGAGGCGCTGGTGAATATCGCCACTGGTTGTGCCTGCAGCAATCGACCCGCCGGGTGCGAGCTGTGCCCCCAACGTGGGCGTCAGTCCAGAGACCAGGAACGCGCTGCCCGCGGCGGAATCGAACACGGAGAATGGCGTGCCGGACTGGAAGATGCTGATGCCGCTGACTGCCCAACCGCGCAGCAGCGTCCCCTTGGCTCCCGTCGTGTCGCGGAAGAACGGCAGATCGTATCGGTAGCTCGCCACAAACCGATGTCTGCGATCGAAATCAGACAGTCCGCGGGAAGCGGTTAGAGTGGATTCATCGTTAAATGCTGTGGCGAAGGCGGTGTTGCCGCTCGAGGTGGCATCGGTCGACCGGGCGAATGTGTAGGCCGCCTGGAAATATCCCGCGCCCCACCGGCGGGAAAGAGTGGTTTGCAGGGAATGGTAGTGCGAGTAGGCATCGTCGGCAAACTCTTGCATACCGCTGTACCCATTAATGGCGAGCGAGCGCGACCGCGCCGGGCCATTGAGGAGGGTGTTTTCAGTAATCTTGTACTGTTGCCCGTTGGCAGCAGTGAGCGTCAGAAAATTCGTCGGGCTCACGCGCTGAGCCTGCAGGTTGGTACGGGTTTCGCGCAGATGGATGGAATGTGAGCCGACGTAGCCGACTTCGAGCACCCATCGCCTGCCGAGTTCATGCTGCACTGTGAGGTTCCATTGCTGGGTGTTGGGAGTAACGAAGTGTCGCGGCACAGGCAGAACAAAGATATTAGTGGACGGTATGCCGGGGCCGTTGCAAGCAAAGTTTGGAGCCTGGTTTGGATCATTCTTGGGGAAGCCCTGGAAAATTGCTAAGCAGGGAATAAAGGTGGGATCGATCACTCCCGCCTTGGGTAGCGCATTTGGATTAGAAGTGAAGCCAGTAGGAATGCAATTGGCTGGGGCGCTGGCCGAGAAGAACGTTGCTGCACAACCCGGCAGCCCGCCTCCGAACGCGACTGGTAAAAATGGCGCTTGGAAGCTGAGCTGATCGACGGAACCGACATCCTCGCGAACGTAGTAGATTCCATAACCGCCGCGAAGTGAAGTGGTGTGATGACCGAAGAGGTCCCAGGCGAAACCGATGCGTGGCCCGAGACCGGTGGCGTAATCGTTCTTATACGTGGTGTTGCTGCCGGTGGGATTCAGGCCCGGCACGCCCAGACTTTTGACGCAGCTCCCATAGATAAAGGGATATTTGCCCTGGTTGGCGAGATCCACATCCGCGTTTCCGATGTGGCAGAGATTATCGTGGAATCCGCCGAGAATTTCCGTGCGCAAGCCAAGGTTGAGCGTAAGGTTATGGCGCACCTTCCAATCGTCCTGCGCAAAGAAGCCAAAGTCGTTCGTGCGGTATTGATGATTGTAAACACCGCCCCCACCAAAGCTGAAGGGAGGCGCGCCTTGCAGGAACGACTGGAAATCGGTCAGTGGGCTGCCATTGGCGAAGCTGGCGAAAATGAGCTGCCCATTGAACACTTGCGGGAACACCTTGTCGAGATTGACTCGGGTAAACTCACCTCCCCAACTCAGCACGTGCGAACCGTGAACCCAGCTCATATTGTCGACAAAGCTGAAGTTGTTCTGGGTTTGGGACTGGTCGGCGAAGGGGCTTGGACCAAGCTGGAAACCTGAACTATTCAATGTGAACTTGTATATGGACTGCGTGACATTGTTGGTTGGGCGATCGATTCCGAGGTCCGAAGCTGTCACCGGATTGATATTCTTGAGACTGTTGTTGATCCGCACGAAGCCAAACCGGAAATCATTGACCAGCGATAGCGAGAACAAATGGGTTTCGTTGATGCTCAGGAACCGCGCGTTCAGCGGGAGATCAAAGGGAAAATCGAGATCGCTAGCGCTGATGCTGCTGGCCAGGGTCGAACCGAGCGATTCCGGCAACCCGCCGGCACCGAACGGAAGGAAAGACTCCGAGTTAGAGAAAAAGAAGCGGGCAGAAAGCTTGTCATTGCCGCCGCGGAATTCGCGGTCCCAGTTGGTAGTGAACTGATCGTCGGTGTATTTGCCCGGACGAGTGAGGAAGAACGGCGCAGTATTGATACTGGGCCTGCAAGTCGTAGGGTCGACCGTCACCCCAGCTTTGCCCGGAAGTGAGGGAATAAGATAGCCATTGACATCGCCGCCAAACTGGTTGCTCTTGAAGTTGAGCAGCTTGGAAATCACTGGGTCAATGATGATAGGCACTACGGGGCAACTGCCCGTAGCGGGACTGCTGAATGTGTTGATCAGGGTAGCGTTGTCTCTTTGTGCGGGCAATATGGGGAATCCCGGGTTGCTGATGGAAGTGCCCGGAGACAGACCGCTGCGCTGCCGCGTGCCTTGGTAATTGACGAAGAAGAATCCTAGTTTGCCATCCTTGCTGACGGGCCCACCCAGGCTGCCCCCAAAAATGTTCTGCTTGACGGGTGGACGTGGCTGTCCTGCCCGGTTCAGAAAATACTCGTTCGCATTCAGGACGTCATTACGAAAAAACTCATAAAGATCTCCGTGGAAGGTCTTGGTGCCGGATTTCAGGATTGCGTTCACATTGCCGCCGCCGTTGCGCCCCTGGCTGGCGTCGTATAGCGAGGTCTGCACTTTGAACTCGCCAATGACGTCGGGATTAGGCAGGGGCACGTTGGTGGTCTGGGCTATGTTGTAGTCGGTAGCACTGATGCCTTCGATCAGATAGTTGTTGTTGTCCTCTCGCTGGCCATTGACAAAGATCTTGTTGCTGCCGCGGCCAAGCTGCGCCGACGCGTTCAGCTCGCTATAGACACCAGTCGAGAGCGTGAGCAGTTGCTGGAAGTTCTGCGTCGCTAGAGGGAGCTCGCGGATCGTATTAGATTCAATCGCCTGGCCGGTCGTCGCGTCGCTGGTCTCGACCGCCTGCACTTGAGCCTGAACCTCAATTTTCTCCTGCGCCGCCTGCGGCCTCAGCTGGGCGATCATCCGCGTGGTCTCGGTCACGCGAACGGCAATGTCTGGGAAGCTGCCTTCGGCAAAGCCACCGCTGTGAACTGTCACCGTGTATGTCGTCACGGGCAGAAGCGGAGCGGTGAACGAACCGTTGGCATCGGTCTTTGCAGTGCGCACCACCACGCCCGTGTCCTGGTTGGTAATGCGTACCTCGGCGCCAGCAACGAATGCACCACTCGAATCCTGCACAGTTCCGGAGATGGCACCCGTAGCGCCGCCTTGCCCCAGAGCAGGAAGAATCAGCGCCATTACCGCCAAATAAGTCCAAATCGACCTAACTAATGAGCTTCGCATACCCGCCCCCTTTGGTACAGTGAAACTCAAATCTCGTAATTATCCGAAATTTCCTTTTGGACCTCAAAAACGGCTACATTGTACGCCAATCTCCAGCAAAACCCCGGCGCACAGCCAGCAC
>CATPBY010000290.1 GCA_955652845.1 uncultured Terriglobales bacterium
GGTAACGGTCTCGTCAACCCCCGCCGCATCCCACAACTCAAACGGCCCCAGTTCCCAGTTGAAACCGAGCCGCATGGCCCGATCAATCTCCACCACGCTGTCAGAAATTTCCGGAATGCGGTTAGCGGAGTAAGTCCAGAGATCCGCCAGGGCTGACCAGAGAAATGCTCCGGCCTTGTCGCCTTTTTGAGGCTGGCTGCCATCCAGGCCCAGCAGCATGCGCAGACGCGCGCCGGTTTCTTCCGCATTTTTGGCCATGTCGATGGACGGAAACTTGGATTTCTGAACCGGGCGATATTCGAGCGTTTTCCAGTCGAGGCCGAGGCGTTCGTCTTCTTTTTTGCTGCCCCCTTTCTTATAGAATCCGCCTTTGGTTTTGTCGCCCAGCCATTTGCGTTCCAGCATTTGGCGAAAGAAATCGGGAAGTTTGAGGTCGCTGCGTTCATCATGCACGTTCTGCGTCATGTTGCTGACGACGTGGCCAAGAATGTCAAGGCCGACCAGGTCAATGGTGCGAAACGTCGCCGACTTTGGCCAGCCAACGGCTTGACCGGTGAGCGCGTCCACTTCTTCGATGGATAGGTCCATCTCCTTCATCAGCCGCATCACGTTGAGAACGGAAAACGTCCCGATGCGGTTGGCAATAAAATTGGGCGTGTCCTTGGCCAGAACAATTCCTTTGCCCAGATGCATGTCGCAAAAGTGGGCGACCGCGTCAATCGCGGCACGATCGGCTTCCGGCGTCGGGATAAGTTCCAGCAGCCGCATGTAGCGCGGCGGATTAAAAAAATGCGTGCCAAACCACGAGCGGCGGAAATCGTCGGAAAATCCCTCGGCGATCCTGGCCACGGGAAGACCGCTGGTATTCGTGGTAACGATCGTTCCAGGTCTGCGAACGGATTCCACCTTCTTTAACAACGCCCGCTTGATCTCAAGATTTTCGACTACCGCCTCGATGATCCAATCCACCTCGTTCAGCCGCTTCAGATCGTCATCGAAGTTTCCGATGGCGACTAGGCGGGAAAGCGAAGGCTCCATGAAAGCCGCGGGCTTGGATTTCTTCGCGGCATCGAGACCCGCGGCGGCGAATTTGTTGCGATTGCTTGAGTCTGCGTCGGCCGGGACGATGTCGAGCAAATAGCTGGGTATCCCGGCATTGGCAAAGTGAGCAGCGATGCGGGCGCCCATGGTTCCGGCGCCGAGCACGGCAACTTTATGAATGCTTTTCATGGCTACGGGAGTTTACCTATCGCCCAGTATCTGCGCCAGCCTTGTCGATAATCGCTTGAAAATCGGCGGACCAAATATTGATTTTCACTCGGACCGAGGGAGACGAAACCAGTTCCTCAAAGTAGCGCTAATTCAGCAATGTCACGCAATGAGCTTTGCCAGCACGAAGGCTGCTGCAGCCGCCAGCCCGCCGATCACCACGGTCTGGGATGCGCCGCGCAGGGGATGTGTACCCGTAAAGCGACCTTTCATATACCCGAAGATTCCGAGCGCGGCCAGCGTGACCACGGCGGATAGCACCAGGCCGCGGGAAGCGCTGGAAAGCAGGACATATGGCGAAAGAGGAATCATTCCCCCCGCTACATATGCCCCAGCGATGGTGGCCGCGCTGGTCAGCGCGCGCCGTGGATCCGGCTGTTCCAAACCAAGTTCGAATCGCATCATGAAATCCACCCACGCAGCGGGGCGGCGGCTGAGCGCTTCCACCACAGGCGTGCTTTCTTCCTTTGTCATCCCGTAGGCCTGGAAAACCTGGTTCACCTCGGCCTTCTCTTCTTCCGGAATCTCCCGGACTTCCCGTTCTTCCCTTTCTCGCTCCTGCTCGTAATGCTCGTCGTCGCCACGAGCGGCAAGATAACCGCCCAACCCCATCGCGATGGAACCTGCGGCAATCTCCGCCAGCCCGCCAACCACGATCAGGCGAGTGTTCTGCACCGCTCCCGAGAGTCCCGCGGCCAAGGCGAACGGCACGGTCAGCCCGTCCGACATCCCGATTACTACGTCACGAACAAAGTTTCCCGCAGTGAAGTGTTGCTCGATGTGTTTCGGTCGAATCATCCGTCAAGCCTCCTGATGAGATTCCAGATATTGCTGCGCGCGCCGGGCCATGTCGCGTTCTCCACGATAGGCCAGTTTCCGCGGAGCTTCCTCCAGCGCGATCCACAGGGCACGTTTTACTTCCACTCGCATGTCGAGAGAAATATCGTCAATGCGGCCTGACTGGTAACGCAGCAGATAAAAGCTGACTATCTTGAAGACGCGCTGACGGTCGCCCCATGAGCGCACATAAACGTACTTGATGTCGCCCAGTTTCGTGACCGGAGTTGCAATGATTCCGGTCTCCTCGCGGACCTCGCGAACCGCTGTCTGCTCGGGCTTTTCGCCGGGATCTACCAATCCTTTTGGCAACGCGAGTAACACTTTTTGTGACTTTTTGTTGCCTGCCTTGGGGGTCGCGACCTCCCTCTGCGGCTCTATGGCCGCCATAACCCATCCTTCCGGGCTATGACGAACCACCACGCCCCCGGCAGAGATCTCGCGCGCCATGGGCTCCAAGTTATCAGGATCATGGGAGTTAGTCACCGGCAAGCGGGGGCAGATGGCGTGCCTCCGCAGGTAACCCACGGGCGAAAACCAGGGTACGGAAACGTAATAGCCTGCGCTGGCATCTTATTTGCTAGGAATAGAGAAGTACGTGACTGGCAGTACCGGGAGTATGTGGGGTTCCCGTGAAGAGTCTGGACAAGATTGTTCGTTCTGTACGGGCGTTCGGGCGCGGCCTCTCCGGGCTGCCGGAGCGGGCCGCCGGCACCGCGAGTATCGGCATCGCTCTCGGAGGGGGCTTTGCCCGCGGCATCGCCCACATCGGCGTCCTCAAAGTTCTCGAAGAAGAAAACATCCCCATCGCTTTCATGGCTGGCACAAGCGTAGGCGCCCTGATCGGCGCCGCGTATTGCAGTGGAGTTTCCGTCGCCGATCTGGAGTTGATTGCGACCCGGGTGCGCTTCAAGCATTTTGCCCGCTGGACCCTTTCACGCTACGGCTTTGCCAGCAACCAGCGCATGATCGGTTTTCTCAGCAGCGTCCTGAAAGTAAAAACATTCGAAGAATTGCGCATTCCGCTGGCGGTAACGGCCACGGATTTTTCCACCGGAGCAGGAGTGGTCTTTCATTCCGGGCCGCTGGTAGATCCGGTGCGGGCAAGTTGCGCGTATCCGGGAATGTTTCAGCCGGTTAAGGTACGCGGTCATCTGCTGGTGGATGGCATGCTTACGCACACGGTCCCCACCGTTCCTTTACGAGAAATGGGAGCCGAGCACGTGCTCGCGGTGCACTTGAAAGGAACCTGGACCAACGGTGATGGACCGCGGCATTTGTTCGATGTAATCGGCCAGTGTTTCGCTATCGCGCAGGAAATGAATTGCGATCGCTGGAAACAGGCCGCAGATCTGGTAATTGAGCCCGATGTCAAAGGTTACAAGTACGACGACTTCGAGCATAGCGCCGCCCTGATCCGTGCCGGAGAAGCAGTGACACGGCCGGCGCTGCCGGAACTCCGTAAGTGGTTACCCGCGGAACCAGGCCGGGCATCGGTACCGAAGCTCCCGGTAGTGCAACCCGCGACTCTGCCAGCCGAGTAGTTCATATCTCGTAGGGACAGCCGCCCTCGGCCGTTCGGCCACCGCCGATCAATCTACCAACACTAAAGGGGATCGCAACAGAGTGATTCCTGGGAATTGGTGCAAGCTAAGAGCCACGAGCCAATGGCCAAAAGCTCTTCCTACTTCATCACCCCGCGCTGAGCGATGCCGATGTTGTCGCGGGTCGTATTCTTGACCAGGTACATCATTTCGTCGGCCTGACGAATTATGTCATGGGGCGTTTTGGCATCGTGCGGATAGGTCGCTACGCCAATGGAGGCGCGAACGTTGAGATTCAAGCCTTCTTCCTGACAGAACGTGCTGGTGCGCAGGCTGTCGCGCAAACGGCGCGCCACCACCAGCGCGGAATCTTTGCCGGTCTGCGGCAAAAGAATCACAAACTCATCGCCGCCATAACGGAAGGCATAATCAATTAGGCGAAGCTGGGCCTTAATAAGATATCCAATCTCCGCCAGCAGCTTGCTTCCAATCAAGTGCCCATGGGTATCGTTGACCTGCTTGAAGTGGTCGAGATCGATGAATAGAACTGTGAATTCATAACCGAAACGCGCCGAGCGGTACACCTCGGTTTCAAGCGTCTTGTAAAGATGCCGCGCGTTATAAAGGCCAGTGCAATCATCGGAGATGGTGAGTTCCTGAATTTTTTCTACTGAGCGGGCATTTTCAATGGCGATGGCGGCATAGTCGCTGAGTGATTGCAGAAAAAAAGATTCCTGGTCGGTAAAATGTTCCATGTCAACATTCACCAGTTGAATCACGCCGAGCACACGGAGTTTGGACCGCAGCGGCACACAGATGATGGAACGAGTCTCCCATTTGGTCATCTCGTCAATGCGTTTGGCGAAGCGGGGATCGGTCATCACGTCGGGAACAATCAGTCGCTCCCCGTGCTTGGCGACCCACCCGGCAATTCCTTCCCCCACCTTGAGGCGGACATTTTTAAGCGCTTCGGCGGCGCTGCCAACCGCGATCGCGAAGTACAGCTCATCGCGTTCTTCGTCTACCATCAGGAGCGACCAGGTGTCAGGCCGGAAGTATTCCGCCATCTTTTCCATGATGGTCTGCAAAATGGAGTCGAGGTCAAGCGACGAAGTCAGGGCCTTGGCTACATCATGAAAGATGCCCAGTTCCTGAACTTTGCGATCGGCGCCGGCGGCCTTGGTCATGAACAGCGGTCCTTGATGCGAGCGGGAAGTGGTGGAATTATAAGCGTCGCCGGAAAGGCTGGGCAACCAACCAAAGTAACGCGTACCCGCGAAGCCACGTGGTAAATGGCATGGGGCGCGGTTCTTCCATCCTCTCCTAACCGTTAGTATCCGGGTTCGTTCGCCACCGCATTTTTATGGGTTAGGGGGACGGCGATTTAACATATGTTTATGGACGAACCGGATTGAAGTCAGCTTCGTCCGCAAGTGGTGGCCGCGTGGAATCGTTCGGGGCGCGATTGAAACGGGAACGCGAGCAGCGAAAAGTCACGCTGGATGAAATCTCCCTGTCCACCAAAATTGGCACCCACTTCCTGCGCGCTTTGGAAGAAGAGCGTTTCGAGCAACTTCCCGGCGGCATCTTCAATAAAGGCTTCGTCCGCGCCTACGCCCGCCATCTCGGCATGGACGAAGAGCAGGCCATCTCCGAGTACCTGGCGGCGTCTGGAACCGCGCCGGCCGACAACAAACTGGAAACTGTGCCGGAGCTGCACGTCCGATCGCAAGAAGACAGCCAGGCCGCCGCCCGGATCCCATGGGGAATACTTGCCGCTGCCCTGTTGCTCGTGGCTTTCGCCCTTGCTATTTGGGGCTTCCATTCGCGGGAAAGACCGGAGAGTCCACCCTCAATCGCACCTGCCAGCGCACCCAAACCCACCACGTCTGAGACTGCGGCTCAATCTGCAACTTCGGTCGGCGCGAGCACAGCGGAACCTCATGCGGGGTCGAACACATTGGCTGCACCCCGCGTCTTCGTGGTTTTGATTAAGGCACGTGAAACTTCGTGGCTTGCGATTACGGTGGATGGCATGCAGGTCATGAATGAAACGCTCGTCGCTCCCGGAGAAAAATCAGTGGAAGGTCAAAAGGAGGTGGTGATCCGCGCCGGCGATGTCGGCGCTCTTGACTTCTTTTTCAACGGTAAGAAGATTTCGGTTCAGGGAGACTACGGTCAGGCGGAGACGCTGGTGTTTGATGCCAATGGATTGCAATCGACTGCGGCGAAACCTGAGCCGCAGTGAGAAGCAGCGGAACAATTTTCTGAGCTTTTCTCAATGCCGCGACTGCGCCGACCTCAATCAACTACCATTTGGTGCACCCCGCTGCTGCTGACTGACTGCGTTCACGCTCCGCCCCAAAACCGTTGTGCGCCCATCTCTTCTCTGATAACTTATATGGAGTCTAAAAGTGTTCATTTTGCGGCCGTTGGTTCTGACATCCCGCCCTGGGTTAAATATCCTGATCGTTTGAAGGAGAAGGTGCTTGTCCTCAAAACC
>CATPBY010000291.1 GCA_955652845.1 uncultured Terriglobales bacterium
GCCTTATCCCGAGCGCGACCGTGTTTTCAAGGGCGCGAAGGGTCTTCTGCGTGCTCCCGGGATGCTTCCACGCGAGATCCCTCACCCGGCTGAAATGCGCCGGGTTTCGGGATGACGACTTTGTAGTAGGCGAGGCTTTAGCCAGGTACTCCCCTCCGCCTCCGCGTATCGAACACTTTTCAACACTGCAGTGGAAAATTCTGTGCAAAACCAACAAACAACCCTCGCAACTACTTCTGCCAGTGAACCTTCTACATTTTGCACACACACGGGTGCTGGCACGATAGTGTTGCTTCGTCAGCCACGCGGAGACCGGTTTGAAGATCAGACTGGACAAATTATTGTTGGAACGCGGCATGGCGGGCTCGAGAGAGCGCGCCCAGGCCATGATCCTAGCAGGTAAGGTGCTGGTTGACGGACAAAAAATAGAGAAGGCTGGGGCCGGCGTCAATTCGGCGGCAGACATCCGTCTTCTCGGCGAAGATTTGAAATACGTCAGCCGCGGCGGTCTTAAGCTGGAGAAAGCTCTCGCGCACTGGGCCATCGACGTCCGAGGTAAAGTCTGTCTCGACGTCGGCGCTTCGACCGGTGGGTTTACCGATTGCTTGCTGCAGCACGGCGCGGCTCGTGTTATTGCCGTCGACACTGGCCACGGGCAGATTGATTTTCGCCTGCGGCAGGATCCCCGCGTCCGCCTGCTAGAAAAAACAAACGCTCGCTACCTCACCGCGAAACAGATTGGTCAGACCGCGGATCTTGTGGTGATGGACGTGTCTTTCATCTCGGCCACATTGGTTCTACCCGCGGTCATCGGCGCAGCGTTTCCGCAGCCTCCAGACCGCGGCTGCCAGATCATCGTTCTGGTAAAGCCACAATTTGAGGTCGGTCGCGAACAAGTAGGAAAGGGTGGCATCGTGCGTGACCACGAAGCCCAAAAAGCTGCCGTGGAAAAAGTGCGTCAGGCGCTGGTCAGCCTGAACTGCGCCGGAAACGACGTAATCGAATCTCCGATCCTGGGTGCGGAAGGCAACCGCGAATTCCTGCTCTACGCAACCTTCTAACAAAAATGCAGGCGCGCTAGGCGACTTTCCGCAGCACTAATGCAGAATTCTTCGAGCCGAAGGCAATGCAGTTACACACCGCATGCTCGATCGCTTGCTTACGCCCTGCGTCCGGAACGTAGTCCAAGTCACATTGCGGATCCGGGCGATCTAAATTAATGGTGGGCGGAATCTGCCCTTGCTGCATGGCGACCAGAGTCGCCGCCACTCCAGCGGCTCCGCAGGCTCCCTGGGGATGGCCAATCTGCGATTTCAAGGCTGACATCGGCACCTGACGCGCCCGCCCTTCACCCAGCGCCAGTTTCAGAGCCCGGGTTTCAATGCGGTCATTCAGTTGAGTCGATGTGCCATGCAGATTGACGTAACCTACATCCGCGGCTCCAATGCCGGCTTCTTTCATCGCCAGACCGATGGCTCGCGCCGGTTCTTCACCGCATTCCTGCAGGCGGACCCGATGAAAAGCCTCGCACGTGGAACCATAGCCGCAGACCTCCGCCAATATTTTTGCCCCGCGAGCTTTTGCGAACTCGTATTCTTCAAGCACGAACATCCACGCGCCCTCGGCCAGCACGAAACCGTCGCGATCCACCGAAAACGGCCGCGATCCTTTCTCTGGAGCATGATTCCATGAGCCTGTAAGAATCTTCATCAGAATAAAGCCCTTGATAATGCCCAATGCTATCGGCGCGTCAGCGCCGCCGGTCAAAACCTGATCCAGGCGGCCGCTCTGAATCTGCCTCACCGCGTACCCAAAAGCATCGGTGGAAGAAGTGCACCCCGTGGTGAGCACATGGCTGGGCCCGCGCAAACCGAAGCGCACGCTGAGTTCGCTCGAAAGTGTTCCCATCACCCCGGTGGGGACGCAGAATAAACTCATCTGCTTGAATTGCTGGTGGAAGAAGAGCCGGTATTGTTCTTCGGTGAACTCTTGCGAGCCACCACCTGACCCCAGAATTACTCCAAAGCGCCGCTTTTGTTCCAGGGGCAGGGAAGTGGCGTCAACTCCGGCCTCGCGCAAAGCCTCCGTCGCCGCGGCCAGCGCCAATGGCAGTACGCGCGATACATGCTTGCGCTCGCGCTTCTCGACCCACGCCAGTTCATCAAAGTCCGCCACTTCGCCTGCAATCTGCACCGGAATCTCTGTGGGATCAAAGCGCGAAATGCGGCGTATGCCGCTCGAGCCTCGGAGGATCGCCTCGCCGAAGGCCGCATTTCCTACTCCATTGGGACTTACAGCCCCCATGCCCGCGATTATCACTCTGCGCTTCACTTGAACTCCCTGAATGTTAGATGCCCGCAAACCCAGAACTGAAAACTGATAACTGATAGCCGATGGTTCGGGTTCGAGTGCTCGTCAATAACCAGTACAAAACTGAAAGTGCATGGGGTCTCGCCGCTCCCCCTCCCAATCCCCTCCATATTCGAAGCCGGCGCCGCGAAACACTTCAATCACCCCGGGATCCATGCTTCCCGCCGACCCTTGCGGATTGGTCTCCGGATTCAGATCGATCGCAATTCCCCAACTGTGAGTTGAAAGCTTAACACTGCCGCGCTGTGGCCGGAACGCAAAACATCCGCCAAAACTGCTGATTCTTGCTTGCAAATTCCACTCCATGATGTTTTGGAAGGTATTCTGAAAAACCGCGGCCAGCCGTTTATGGCAGGCGAACTCCCGGATGCGTTTGCTGTGGTCCCACGAAAGAAGCAATGGGAACGGAAGTTCCGCGCGGTCCATGAACTCAATTTGCCAGCGTGGACCCAGCGTCCCGTCGGGCTGTATATATTCACGTACGTCGCCGAAATTCGCGATAATCCCGTCCAGGCCGGAAGGTGGGAGTAATGCCAGCGTGGGGATACTGCCTGGGCTGTGATGAAAATCTCGCGTCACTAAACCTCGCAATCTGGCGATGCGGAAGTAAAGCCGTATAATTCGAACGCTTCCCCGCAGGAGGAATATTTGGCCTACGACGATCTGCGCGATTGGATCGCGGCGCTGGACCGCGCCGGTGAACTGAAAAAGATCCGGACCGAAGTTGATCCCATTCTCGAAATCGCGGAAATCACCGACCGGGTGGGCAAGATGCCGGCATCAGCGGAGTCTCCAGCCGGCGGCGCCGCGCTGCTTTTTCAAAACATCAAAGGCCATCCTGGATCGCAGTTGCTCATTAATCAATTCGGTTCTGCCCGCCGCATGAATATGGCGCTGGAAGTAACCGCGCTCGACCAAGTCGCCGATCGCATCCGTCACTTCATGGATGTAAAGTCCCCGCAGGGCTTCCTGGACAAAGTCAAAATGCTTCCCATGCTGGCAGAGCTGGGAAAGTTTTTCCCCAGAACGGTCTCCACCGGCGCCTGTAAGGAAGTCATCAAGCGCGATAAGTTCTCCTTACTCGATTTTCCCATTCTGCAGTGCTGGCCAAAGGACGCGGGCCGGTTCATAACTCTTCCGTGCGTCGTCTCTCGCGATCCCAAAACCGGCAAACGTAACGTCGGGATGTACCGGCTTCAGGTGTTCGACGAACGCACCACCGGCATGCACTGGCAGCGCCAGAAAGTCGGCGCCGAACACTTTCGGGAGCGCCTGCGCGCAGCGGCCAGCACCGATCGTGAGGGGACGGACGCTCTTGGCGGTCCGGCCGGGCGAAGCCCAGGGGTTGCCTCCGATATCGCCCGCGCCTCCGTGGACGTCATGGCGAGGTCCTCAGGTGGTTCGATCCGGCTCGAAGGCGGCCGCCCCGCCGGAAAGATGGAAGTCGCGGTCGCCATCGGCACCGATCCCGCCATCACATTTTCGGCAATCGTGCCCGCGCCGCCGGATGTCGAAGAATATTTAATCGCCGGATTTCTGCGCCAGAAACCTGTCGAACTGGTGAAATGCGAGACTGTGGACCTCGAAGTTCCCGCCGGCTCAGAAATTGTCCTGGAAGGCCACGTTCACCTTGACGAACTGCGAACCGAGGGGCCATTTGGCGATCACACTGGCTTCTATTCTCTCGAGGATCTTTATCCCGTTTTTCACCTGAGTTGCATTACCCATCGCAAAGATCCAATTTATGCAACCACCATCGTGGGCAAGCCGCCGATGGAAGATGGCTGGATGGGCAAAGCAGTGGAACGCATTTTTTTGCCGCTGATGAAGCTGACAATTCCGGAAATCGTGGATATCAACCTGCCGGTGGAAGGCATTTTTCACAATCTCATGCTGGTAGCTATAAAGAAATCCTACCCAGGACAGGCGCGCAAGGTGATGAACGCGATCTGGTCGCTGGGGCAAGCCATGTTCACCAAGTGCATCATCGTGGTCGACCAGGATGTTAACGTTCAGGACATCGCCGAAGTCACCCTCAAGGCGCTGAACCACATTGATCCCGAGCGTGACATCCAGTTCACTCTCGGCCCCATCGATTCGCTCGACCACGCGTCCCGGCTGCCAAATTACGGATCGAAGATGGGCATCGATGCCACTCGCAAATGGGCCAGCGAAGGTTTCACCCGCCCGTGGCCGGATGAGATTCTGATGGACGCGAAAACCAAAGCCCTGGTTGAAAGCAAGTGGAA
>CATPBY010000292.1 GCA_955652845.1 uncultured Terriglobales bacterium
CCGGAATAAAATACTTCGGCTTGACCAGGTTAATAATCAGCTTTAGTTCCTCCTGGCTACCGTGTCCGCTCACGTGCACTGGAGGCGAAGAGCCATCCTCATAAATCACGTGCGCCTCACGCCGGAACAGGTGGTCAATCATCCGATAAATCGATTTCTCATTTCCCGGGATAATGCGCGATGACAGCACCACCGTATCGCCCTTCTCGATCTTGGCGTGCTTGTGGTTGTCGACGGCTGCCCTTGAGAGCGCGGACATGGGCTCACCCTGCGTCCCGCTGATCAGGACACAAATCTTTTCCGGCGCGTAATTCTTCATATCGCCGGGATGGACCAGTAGCCCTTCCGGTATCTCGATATATCCCAGATCTTCTGCGATCTCCGCGGAGCTGTTCATCGAACGGCCAAGGAACGCGACTTTGCGCCCGTGCTGTGCCGCCAGCTCAACCGCCAGCTTGATGCGATGGATCGAAGATGAGAAGCACGAGATGAACAGCCGGCGTTCGGTGCGCGCGAATATCTCGTCGAACTTTCGCCGCACCGCGCGCTCGCTGGGCGTGTAGCCCTTGCGCTCGACGTTGGTTGAATCCTGAAACAGCGCAAGCACGCCTTGCTTGCCGTACTCAGCAAAAGAATGCAGGTCGAAAAGCTTGTTGTCAGTAGGCGTAGGATCGACCTTGAAGTCTCCGGTGTGAATGACGATTCCCAGGGGCGTGTGAATGGCCAGAGATACGCAATCCACCAGGCTATGCGTAACCTGGATAGGGTGGATGGAGAACGGTCCAACATTAAATCCCTGTCCCGCCCGGATTTCACGCAGATCAGCATTGTCGAGCAGACCATGCTCTTCCAACTTGTCTTCGACGTAGGCTAGAGTAAATTCGGTGCCATAGACCGGAACATTGAGCTCGGTGAGGATCCACGGGAGGGCACCGATGTGGTCCTCATGCCCGTGGGTCAGAATGATTGCTTTGACTCTCTGGCGATTTTCAATCAGGTAGGAGATGTCGGGTACAACAATATCCACGCCCAGCAGTTCTGCCTCGGGGAACATCAGCCCAGCGTCGATGACTACGATGTCATCGGCCCAGCGCACCGCCATGCAGTTCATTCCAAACTCGCCCAAACCGCCCAAGGGCACAATATGCAATTTTCCGGTAGGCATTGAGAGTGACATGATGCTAGCACACAAGCTGCAGCCAGCCCGTAAGGGCAAACCTGCGAAACTAGGCTCCGAGAACCGGGAACTGGTCTTTCCTGGCCGTCCTGGGGTAACTTCTAACTATGGCTGAGCAGATTCGCAAATCGCCGCCCTCGAAATCCTGGATGAGACATCGCATCGAGGATGGCTTGCGTCGCGGCTTGCAGCGCGCTTACGAAACCGTGAAAGTGGATCCCTCGAGGTTTTTGTTTCAGTTGCAAACAGCCTATCAATTGCCGGTCAGCGGCTTTCAGGGCGTCTACGCGGTTGAGATCGCCAGGATCGACGATACCGCGGACCACCTCATTCGTGCCGGCATGAAGATTGCTGCCGCCGAGGGCGCCGGTTTTGGATTGGGCGGGTTCCTGACGATTGTTCCTGACCTGAGCATCCTGGCTGGAATTACTCTCCGGACTATCCAGAAACTCAGCCTGCTGTACGGCTTCGAATTCAATACCGACGAAGAAACGGCGGAGTTGTGGATCGCTGCGGCCAGTGCCGCAGGCGTAGACATCAGCCGCGAGTTGCTGGAAAAAGAAGTGGTCAGCCGCTTTGTGCCGCGTGTAATCCGGCGTATTGCCGTGCAAGCCAGCGGAGAAGTCGTGGAGAAGTGGTCAGGACGCCTGATTCCTCTGGCCAGTTCGCTGATCGGCGCCGGACTCAACTACTACTTCGTTCGCGCCTGGGGCGAACGCGCCCGCGCGCACTTTCGAAAAAGACACCTTCAGGTGCGCCAACAACTGGCAGCGGAACGTGCAGTAATCACAATTTCTTCGACTCCCCGAAGTTCATAAATGCCGACTTTTCATTGTTCCGCCATCCTCTTCGACCTCGACGGTGTGCTCGTAGACTCCACCCGCTCGGTTGGCCGGCAGTGGCGGGCGTGGGCGGCAGAGCACAACATTGCGCCTGAAAAGGCGGTAGAGATTGCGCACGGCGTGCGGACGATTGAGGTCGTCCGTTTGCTCGCGCCCCATCTCGATGGCGACGCCGAAGTAAAGAACATCGAACAGCGCGAGGCCGAGGATACCGATGGCGTTGCGGTGATGCCTGGCGCCTCTAAATTAATAGAGTCTCTACCTGACAGGCTTTGGGGTGTGGTCACCTCCGGGACTCGCTACTTGGCCACGTCCCGCTTGCGGCTGGCGAACCTGCCGATTCCGAGAGTGCTGGTTTCAGCCGAAGACGTGAAAAAAGGGAAGCCGGATCCCGAACCGTACCTGACGGGAGCAAGACTTTTAGGGTTTAAGCCCGCCGACTGCCTGGTAATTGAAGATGCGCCGGCAGGGATACGCTCGGCACATGACGGCGGCATGAAAGTCATTGCGTTGACCAGCACCTACCCAAGCTCAGATCTGATGCAAGCCGACGCTATCGTCGACAGGCTCGGTAGAATTGGCGTTGCCGCCCAGGATGGCAAGCTCCGAATCGATGTGTAAACGAGGGCTAAAACTGAAGTTGACGACCTGCATTCCCGCGGATTTCGATGGCGTCATTTTAAGCGGCGCCGTTTTTCCGGCGGAGCGAAGGATCTTGCGCGCAGCCGGCACAGCGCCTGTAGTCACTCCACGCGAGGTTCCTCGCCCGTGCCGGGCTTCAGGACGCCGCATTGGGGAACAACGCTGAGATTATCGAGCCACTGCTCTACCGGAGCAACTCCTCCAACTCAATTCTCTGGTCGGTTTTTTCATCGCGATACTTCACAATCACCGGCGTGTAGAGCGACAGATTCCACTCCGCGGCCTTTCCCTGCTTCAACGCCCTTGATCCAGGCACCACTACCGCATTTTCTGGCACCTCCAGAGGTTTTTCCCGGGCCGCGCGATACACTTCGCCGTGGACAATGTCATATAGCGGCGTCGACGCCGTTAGAATCGTTCCCGCTCCCAGCACCGCCCGAGCATGCACCACCGTGCCTTCGTAGACTCCGCAGTTGCCGCCTATGAGGACATCGTCTTCAACCACCACCGGAACCGAATTAATTGGCTCCAGCACACCGCCAATCTGGGCCGCCGCGCTGAGATGCACGCGCTTGCCGATCTGGGCGCAGGAACCGACCAGGGCATGCGAATCGATCATGGTGCCTTCATCCACGTAAGCGCCGACATTGATAAACATTGGCGGCATGCAGATTACGGTGGGCGCCACATAAGCCCCAAGCCTTACCGACGATCCACCAGGCACGATACGCACCCGGTCACGGACGGTAAACTTGCGGGCAGGGAAGGTATCTTTGTCCACGAAAGAAAGGCTGGCATCCTGCGCCGACTCGCTCAGTTCTCCTAAGCGAAATCCCAGCAGGATACCTTGCTTTACCCAGACATTTACGGTCCAGTGTCCATCAATTTTTTCGGCGGCGCGGATCTTGCCCTGGGTAAGCTCTTCGCGGAAGTCCAGAAAAGTTTGCCGCGCCTCTGGATCGCGCTCCACCTCGCCGAGCGAGGCCAGCCGCTCGATCGCAGACCTGAGAGATTGCATGCAGTGGAGAGTATAGAAGAAGGAAATTCAGATTGCAGATTTTAGATTGCAGATGGCAAGTTCCTCTAACAATCCACAATTATTTCGAAAACTGTCAGATGCACCTGCACTCGCTGCGGATCAGAACGCCCGTGAGGTTGTGAGCAGTCTCCCGGGCCTGTGCCAGTGTGGGGTAGGGACCGTGCCAGCGGGCGTGGTCGGTATCATGACCCGCGGGCCTATTTTTTCCATGGTTGCACTGGCCGCAGGATGAGCGGTGTAGAACGATCTTGTGCGGACCAACCTGCCAGCTCTCATAGATAAAGAAGTCTGCCGGCTGCGCGGCCGGCACTTCCGCAGTCCTGACAATTCCCGCGTCCGCCACTACCTTCTGCAGCTTGGCACGAGTGTCGCCGCGCATCGGCAGAAGGGGCAGGCGGTATACCTCCTCGATTTTGCCCATCATCGCCAGTACAGCTTTGACCGGCAGCGGATTGGATTCGATAAAGTTGACCTGGATCAGTGCCAGATATTTGCGATGGATGCGCCGCGCCGCGTCCCAGTCATTGTTCAGAGCGGCGAGAGTCATCTCAGCCATCTCATGAGGGATTTCATTAGACGCGACGGAGATGATTCCCACTCCACCCAGGGCGATCACCGGCAAAGTAATCGCATCGTCCCCCGAGAAGACCAGAAAATGTTCCGGAACTGCGTTGCAGACTTCTGCGATCTGGCTGATGTTGCCGCTGGCCTCCTTGACCCCGGCAATATTAGGCACGTCCGCCAGCCGCGACAGGGTTGGCGGTTCGATGTTTGCGCCCGTGCGTCCAGGGACGTTATAGAGAATCAGCGGCTTATCGACCGCCTCCGCAATGGTACAAAAATGCCGGTACTGACCTTCCTGTGTGGGCTTATTGTAGTAGGGCGACGCCGTGAGAATGGCGCACACCCCCGGCCGCGTCGCAACTTCCTTAGCCTTTTCGACAGCATCGTGGGTGGAATTGGAAGTGGCCCCTGCGATGATCGGAACCCGCCCAGCCGCGACCTCGATTGTAGTGTCTATCACGTACAACCATTCATCGTGTGACAGGGTGGGAGTTTCACCTGTGGTCCCGCAGGGAACCAGGAAATCGATCCCCGAATCTATCTGCCAGGCGATCAGCTTGCGAAGCGCAGCGTCGTCGATGGAGCCGTCAAGACGAAAGGGCGTGACTAGGGCCGTGCCACAACCACGGAGGTGCATGCCAATAAGATAACTCTAACCGCGGCGCGCGCAAAACCGGACGCGGAAACTACCCGGGATCATTGTGAGTAAGCGCTGAAAGATAAAGGTAGACCAGGCGAAGAGGGGGTGGATCTTTACAACTCTCGCCAGACATCTTTAAAGTCAAAGAATCCTTTTTTGCCAATCAGCCACTCCGCTGCCCGCACTGCGCCCTCGGCGAATCCGCGGCGCGACTTGGAATCGTGACAGAGATAGATGGTGTCGTTACCTGAATTCAGCACGATCTCGTGCATACCGACCACGTCTCCCTCACGAAAAGAGGTTATTTCCAGGTCAGCACCGGAAGCTTCCTGAATGATCCGGCGCAGCGTCATTGCCGTACCCGACGGCGCGTCCTTCTTCTGAGCATGGTGGCGCTCGAAGATTTGACCGAAGTATTGATGTTGCGTGGCCACCGCAGCGGTGCGGGCAACGTCGTAAAAAAGATTTATGCCCATTGTGAAATTCGCGCCGCATAAAAATCCAGTGCCGCTCTTTTCCACTATCTGCCGGATATTTGCCAGGTCGTCATACCAGCCAGTGGTGCCTACGACTAGATTCTTTCCAGCGCGAACACAGGCCTCAATGTTAAGCAGGACGGCGCGGGGGGTTGTGAAATCAATCACAGCGTCAATCTCTCTTAGCTTCTCGGCAGTGAGGGCGGAAGCGTTCTGATTATCCGCTGCGCACAATACTGTGACGCTGTGTCCTCGATCTCGCGCCACTTCCGCTACCAGTGACCCGGTCTTGCCGCGGCCTAGAACAAGAATTTTCATGCACCTTCTTGTTTACCGGCAGTACGCAAAGAGAAGCCGCCAGGCACGTAAAAAAACTTTGCACCTTATCGAACCCGGCCTATGCAAATACCTCGGAATCCAGATCCGAGAAAAATGCCTTGTGCAATCGCCGTACGACATCGGGGACCGAGTCTTCCTCGATGACGAAGGTCAAGTTAATTTCTGACGCGCCTTGCGAAATCATACGGATTTTCACGTCGCTGAGCTCGCCGAAAACGCGGGCGGCTATTCCTGGCGTTTCCCTCAGATTCTCTCCCACCAGACATACGATCGCTTTCCGGCCTTCATACTTCACATCAGCCAGCTTGGCTAGATCGGCTGCCAGAGCGGGAATTGACTCATTCGACTCCACCGTCAGCGACACACTCACCTCGGAAGTTGAAACTACATCTACGGCCACCCCGTGGCGGTCGAAAACTTCAAAAATTCCGCGCAGAAAACCGTGCGCCAGCTGCATCCGGGGTGCCGCCACATCCACTATAGTGATGCGCTTCTTCACCGCGATCGCCTTGAAGGAATTCCTGCAGCGGGGGGCGCGGGCGCTGATGCGGGTTCCTTCGCAATCCGGATTCCGCGAATTCAGCACGTATACCGGAATGTTTTTCTGCACCGCCGGGAGTACAGTGGCGGGATGCAACACTTTGGCGCCAAAATATGCCAGCTCAGCTGCTTCATCAAAGCTGATGACCTTGATTCGCCGGGCTTCCGGGCAGAGATTCGGATCGGTGGTCATCATTCCATCGACGTCAGTCCATTTCTCGATTCGCCCGGCGTCCAGACCAGCGCCCACAATCGCAGCCGAATAGTCCGAGCCGCCGCGTCCGATAGTGGTGGTGATACCTGCTCTTGACGATCCAATGAACCCGCCCATCACCGGCACTTTGCCCCCGACCAGCAGCGGCGCGACTTTGGATCGCAAGCGGGCATTGGTTTCCTCAAATAAGGGGGCGGCGCGCGTATGAGTACTATCGGTCACAATGCAATCGCGGGAATCGACCAGCGCAGACTCCAGGCCCAGAGCGGCGAAGGCTGCAGTTACGATCTTGCTGGATAGCATTTCGCCAAATGCGGCCACGTAATCCGTGGTACGAGGGGTCAACTCGCCCACAGCGCAGATGCCACGTAAGAGTTCTTCCAGATTCTCAAAGTCAGCCGCCAGGTCACTGTGAAACTCAGTGAAGAGCGCGGTCCCAAGCAGTTCCCCGGCGGTATTGTAGTGGCGCTCCTGCAGACTGCGGCAGAGTTTAAGGGCAGTTTTTCGATCACCGGCCCCAGCGGCGCGAGCCATGGCCAGCAATTGGTCAGTCACCTTAGCCATGGCGCTGACCACGACCACCGGCTTATGCTCCACCCGTCCTTTCACAATGGCAGCCGCCCGCTCGATAGCCATGGCATTCTCCACTGAGGTGCCGCCGAATTTCATCACGATCATCGGAGAGGGCCCCGATCAAGCAGATTTGCGCGGATAAATGCAGGCGACTCTTGGAGTGACTGGCCAGCCGCCTGCCGCTTTCCCGTGGAGTTCAATCAAGATATCCCTGTACTTTGAGCAACTCCGCATTCAGCAGGGCAGCGCCGGCGGCGCCACGAATGGTGTTATGTGAGAGCACGGTAAACTTCCAATCCAGAACCGGGCACGGACGCAAGCGGCCGACCGTCGCCGTCATTCCACCTCCCGAATCGACGTCGTAGCGGGGCTGGGGCCGGTCAGCCGCCGGCGAATAACTGACGGGCTGCTGGGGAGCGCTGGGCAGATGCAATTCCTGAGGCGCGCTACGAAATTCGTTCCACGCCGCGATAATCTCTTCTGGCCGGGCCGGCTTCTTCAGGAGCTTCACCGCGACCGATTCCGTGTGCCCATCTTCGACCGCGACCCGGTTACACTGCGCGCTCATCTTGAATTTGCCGGGAGCGACACCGCCACCATTCAGACGACCGAGGAGTTTCAATGTCTCCTCTTCCATTTTTTCTTCTTCTTTCGGGATGTAAGGAATGACATTGCCCAGGATGTCAAGCGAAGGCACGCCTGGGTAGCCCGCGCCACTGACGGCTTGCATGGTAACTGCCATGACGGTATCAAGAGTGAACTGGCGCTCCAACGGAGCCAGCGCCATCACCAGACCGATGGCTGAACAGTTAGGATTGGTAACCACGAATCCGCCCGATTTCTTGCGCCATGCCTGACATTCCAATAGCTTGATGTGCTCGGGATTGACCTCAGGGATAACCAGCGGAACATGCTTGTGCATTCGCAACGCGCTGGAGTTGGAAACCACGGCGCACCCCGCCGCCGCAAAATTTGGCTCAAGCTCTGCAGCGATCGAGGCATCCAGCGCCGCAAAGATTATTTTTGGCGCGCCTTCGGGTCGCGCGGAAGAAACTTTCATCTCCGCAACCGCTCGAGGGATGGCTGACTTCAGCTTCCAGCGTGCGGCTTCGCCATACGGCCGGCCCTCAGAACGATCTGATGCCGCCAGCCAGGCGACCTCGAACCAGGGATGGTGCTCAAGCATTTGTACAAAGCGCTGCCCCACAATACCGGTGGCGCCTAGAATTCCTACGGGTAATTTGGCGGACATAAGGTTTGTCTGGATTTTACATCAGGTGGGATAAGCCATTTCACAGGCGCACTTGCAAGGCACGCCAGCCGCACCCGAAAATCAGGACCTCGGCACAATTTCGCTGCCGAACGAGTATTCATTCAGCGGGCCAAAACGTCGCTTCTCCGCATACAAGCTCCAGCGCCGCCAGACAATGCGCAAACTGGCCATAATTGGGATGGAAAGATAAATCCCCAGCATGCCCGCGATCTCGCCGCCGGCAAGCACGCCGAAGATTGCAGCCAGAGGATGCAATTCCATACTTTTTCCCATGATTCGCGGAGAGATAACATAGTCCTGGAGCAGCCGCCACGCGCCCAGGAAAATCAGCAGAGCGACCCAGTGCGGATAACTTGTCAGTAAAGCGACCCCCAGGATCAGAGCCGCAGCCACCAGGGGTCCGACAACTGGAATGAATTCCATGAACCCGCCCGCGGTTCCCAGGACCAGGGCGTAGGGCACTCGCATTGACGCCATGAACGAGGTGTATACAACCAGAGACAAAGCGGCCAGAGTCAACTGCGCACGAATGAATTGCGCCAGCATCTGGTTGAGGTCGCTTAGAACGCCTTCCATAAACTCGCGTTGCGGCCGTGAATTCACCAGCGACAACGCCACTCCGCTGAATGATCTTCCGTCGCGCAGAAAAAATGCTGCCAGAATCGGAACCACGATGAGTAACCACGACTGCTGCGCCACCTCGGCCAGACGTAATCCAACACGCTGAGCCATCGCCAGCAGTTCCTTTCGATGATTGGCGAGGAACGCCTTTGATTGTTGAATGGTGTGCGAACTCCAACCGCGTTCAGCTCCGATCTGCTCCGCAATGCGGCCTGAACTGAAGTTGTCTACCAGCGGGGGCAGCGACTCGCTCAGGCGCTGAGCTTCGCGCCCGATCCGCGGGCCCACAAAAAAGAAAAATGTAGCGAGAAGAATAAGCAGCAGGAAATAGATAACCGCAATGGCGCGGCCTCGTCCCCGCACCCACTTTTCAGTGCGCGACACCGCCGGATCAATCAGGTAGGCGAAAAATATTGCGAACAGAAAAGCGATCAGAGAACGATGCGCAAAGTAGAGAAAGCCAAGCGCCAGCGCGAACACCAGCACAGTGAATAGAACTCGCGTCGTGCGTATATCAATAAAAGACATTCAAGCCAATCATTCCCGTATCACCCGGCTAGTCCCGCACAACTTCAGTGTTATCTCCAGCGACCAGAATCCGTATCACTTTGAACTGGTCGTCAAGCCACAACGCCCAATCCGCGCCTTCTCCCTTCAGATTGAAGCGGTTCAGTTCGCGATCGGTTCCGTGAACCGGAACCTTTTCTCGTCCAGAAAATTCCATGCTGACCGGCATCGATGAGCGTTGATGGGGGTTGAGGGAACCAAACTGTGTACGCTGGTTCACCGGACACTGGATCTGGCCCTTGTCCTGGCGGCAGCCGGTGGCGAGAAATTTCCAGGCCAGAATTTCCCTGTGGATAAAGAAGTAATCGTCCAGAATGCTGGTGGATGCCGGAAGCAGGAATGGATGTTCCTCCTGCTTATCCTGGGGATTATTGTGGGATCGTTCAATCAGGAAATTTTCGTTGGGCAGCACTACAGCCTGGGCCTGACCCGGGCTGACTTCTTTCCACTCATACTTAACGATATCGCCGCTGGCACTGAGCCGTAGTTCGGAAGACTGCACCGCTTTGTCAGCGCCGGCTTCAGTTTTGAACTCCGAAGTGGCCACGCTCCCGCTGCTTTCCTGCTGTACGGAAAAAGTTTCCGTGGCTACCCGGCGTCCATTCATAAAGACCCCGAAGGTTCCGGAATCGACCACACGGGTGGCCGATCCTTTGTCTTTGTCTTTATCTTTTTCTTTGTCCTTGTCCGCCCCTGCCAGAGTCGCCGCAATAAGCAGCAAGGCGACTCCCATGGCTCCCGTTCCGATTCTCACTGCACCTCCTTCGATAGCCCAAACTTCGATAGTCCGAGCCGGGCTATTATTTCAGCGGCAATGTTCTCAATGCCCTTGCCGG
>CATPBY010000293.1 GCA_955652845.1 uncultured Terriglobales bacterium
CGTCCCGCCGCCCTCCGTGGCTCTCCGGATCTTGTCCGCCAGATGGGCGAAGGCCGCCGACAAAATCGAAGGTGCGAGTTCGATCAAACCTTGGCTCTGGGACAAGGAATCCTGAAGAAATTCTACCACGTGAGATAGAGCTTGGTTCCGGAAGTCCGCGGACGGATGAGCCTACGGAATCAAGGATTTCCGCCGTATTGGTTGCTTGGGCCGACTGCGATTCCAGAATGCAAGCGCGTTGCCCTCACTCCCATTCAGAAGAATAAGTCCGTAACCTTTCGGTCGCCCGGCAGTTTGTATAGTTAGAGGCACGATGGTCGTCCGCAGACCGGCATCGAAGGTACGCCGCAGGGAGGCGCCCGGCTTGCTCCGCGAAGACGACCGCCGTCTGGTCGAAGCCGCGCAGAAAGATCTGTCCCGGTTTGCGGAGCTGTACGAGATCCACTTTTCACGCGTGTATGCCTTTATCGCGCGACGCGTCGGCAATCGTGATTTGGCGGAGGATTCGACCTCTGATGTATTTCACAAAGCGTTGGCCAACCTCCACCGGTTCGAATGGCGGGGTGTTCCCTTCGCGGCATGGCTCTTGCGGATTGCCGCCAACGCGATCAATGATCGGTCAAAACATTCGGCCAGAGAGGTAGACGAAGACCCTCCAGAGGGCAGCACCGAGATGAATATGGAGGTCATCGATCATCGGTCGCGACTGTTCCAGCTTGTGGATCAGCTTCCATCCGACCAGCGGCGAGTTGTGACCATGCGCTTTGCCGAGGAAAAGAGCATTCGTGAAATTGCACAGGAAATTGGACGCAGCGAAGGCGCTGTGAAGCAGCTTCAATTCCGCGCCCTGCAGAATTTGCGGGCGCGCATGGAGGGTGCCAATGTCTAAGCGCTCTCTGCCGAATCGTTCCATGATCGATCAACTCGACCAGGCGGTCACTGCGCTCCTGGCAGAGCCGAGCGCGGTACCGCATTCCGACAATCCAGAGTTGTTGTCACTTCTGCGGATCGCCGCCGGCCTGCGCGATCTTCCACGGGAGAATTTCAAGAAACGTCTGAAAACTGATTTGGAAAGGACTATTTCAATGGCAACCACGACA
Source organism: uncultured Terriglobales bacterium (assembly GCA_955652845.1). Lineage (GTDB taxonomy): Bacteria > Acidobacteriota > Terriglobia > Terriglobales > Acidobacteriaceae > JABCYV01. The sequence continues at coordinate 1,101 of CATPBY010000293.1, forward strand.
GAACCTATGGCTGCAGTTCGCACCCTCGCTTCGCCAAGCCTGACCTTTAAGGATGCGGCCAAAGCGATCGAATTTTACAAGCAGGCTTTCCGCGCGAAAGAAACATTCCGATTCGAGAACGAGATGGGTATCGGTCATGCGGAGATCATGATCGGCGACTCCCTTATCATGCTCGGAGAGGAATGGCCGGAAGGCGGCCGTTTCAGCGCCGAGACCCTGGGACAATCGCCAATTGTTCTCCAAATGACAGTCCCCGACGTAGACGCCTTTGTGAAACAAGCCGTTTCCGCCGGCGCCAAGCTGGTGAGCCGCATCACCGATCAGTTTTACGGACGCCGGGACGCTACTTTGCTCGATCCCTTTGGCTATACCTGGAGAGTGCAAACCATAAAAGAAGAAATTTCCGTAGAGGAAATGCACCGCCGCTTCCAGACGATGATGAAGCCTGCCGAGACACGAGGTCCCGCGGTGGAGCCCGTCCCAAAGGGATACCGCACGATTACGCCATACATAATCGCGCGAGACGGTGACGCCATCATTGAATTCGCGAGGAAAGCGTTCGGAGCGGAAGAGACATTTCGCGCCACCGGCACCGCAGGCGGCATTCATGGGGAGGTCCGCATTGGCGACTCCATGATCATGATGGGTGGCGGTATTCCCGGGCGCGAGTTCAAGACCACGCCCAGCCTCACCGCGATCCACCTCTACGTGGAAAATGCCGACGCAGCCTATGAGCAGGCAGTGAAGGCCGGAGGGACTTCTATTGACGAACCTCGGGACCAGGAGTATGGAGAGCGTTCTGCGACTGTAAAGGACCCGGCCGGCAACTACTGGTACGTCGCCACCCATCAGGGCGAAACCTACACCCCGAAGGGTCTGAACAGCGTCAATGTGTATATGCACCCGCTGCGCGCCGAGCCGGTGATCAGGTTCCTGAAGCAGGCTTTCGGCGCTCGCGAGCTTGCCAAATACGCGTCACCAGATGGGGTGGTGCATCATGCGGAAATTCGCGTCGGCAACTCCGTTGTAGAAATGGGTGAGGCGCACGGGCGGTATCAACCGATGAAGTCGACGTTTTATGTATACGTTCCGGACTGCGATGCAGTTTATCGGCGTGCCCTGGCCGCGGGCGCGACTTCGATAGCAGAACCCAGCGATCATCCCTATGGCGATCGCAGCGGCGGCGTGCAGGACGCATTCGGTAATACCTGGTACATCGCGACCCACATCAAAGATGTAACCGCTTAGGGGCCGGTTGGGAATAGGAAAGGTTGGGAATATCCAGAATGTTACTATCCGGCTGTGGCGCTCGTCGAAATTCGCAACCTCGTAAAGATATTTCCGCTCGGTGAGTCCATTTTCGGAGGTGGGGCCACAAGCCAGGTACGAGCTGTCGATGACGTGTCCCTTGATATCAGTCCGGGGGAAACGTTGGGCCTGGTCGGCGAATCCGGATCGGGGAAGAGCACTCTCGGTCGTCTGGCGCTGCGCTTGATTGAACCCACTTCCGGAAGTATTAAGTTCGATGGAGGCGATCTGCTCGCCGCCGGCGCCGGAGAAATGCGCCGCCTGCGCCGCGACATGCAGATCATCTTCCAGGACCCCTTCGGATCGCTTGATCCTCGCATGCGAGTGGAAGAAATTGTCAGTGAACCGCTCATCATCCACGAAAGTTTGAGTTTGTCCGTGCGGCGCAGCCGGGTGGCCGAACTGCTGCGCACGGTTGGCCTTGATCAGTCGGCCGGGCGGCGCTTCCCGCACGAATTCAGCGGCGGCCAGCGGCAACGCATCGGTATTGCGCGGGCTTTGGCTCTACGGCCGCGCTTCATCGTGGCCGACGAGCCGGTGTCCGCGCTCGACGTAAGCGTGGGAGCGCAAATCGTAAATCTGCTGGCCCAACTGCAACGCGAATTCGGCCTCACGTACCTGTTCATCTCGCATTCCATGCCGGTTGTGCGCTACCTGGCCACTCGCATCGCCGTGATGTACCGCGGAAAACTTGTCGAGGTCGGACCAACACTCCAGATCACCACCCAGCCCAGCCATCCCTATACAAGAACATTGCTGGAAGCTACTCCTGAAGTTGTGATGTGATTGGACTGGCACGCGAACCGCTTTTAACCGCAGCCGGTCGAAGGAACGTCGCGGATTGCGCGCGGCGTAGTATTTGGGTTTATCCTTGGAGGCTTCCAGGAGGCACTATGAAAAAAATCCTTTTATTGCTGGTTCTCTCGGCAACGACATTCGCTCAGCAGACCAGGAATCCAGTTTCAACCGTGCTGCGCGATGCTCTGCCCGGTCGCCAGAAAAACACGGTAGCCGCGATTGAAGAAATGCCCGCCGATAAGTTCGGGTACAAGCCCACCCCGGAACAGATGTCGTTTGGCGAGATGGCCGCGCACATCATTGAGGGAAATAATTTCTTCTGCGCCAACGCCGGAGACGTGCCGCAGCCGAAAGTTGAGGACCTCAAGGGAACCGAAGGGAAGGAGAAGCTGGTGGCCGCGGTGAAAGCCTCATTCAATTTCTGCGCCGACGCTCTTGCCAAAGCCGACGACTCCAAACTGGGCGACTCCATCAAGGGCTTCGACGGCAAACCTCGACCCCGCGCCTGGGCCTTTTTGGCATTGGGCAGTAGTTGGGCTGACCACTATGCAATTGTTGCTATGTATCTGCGTCTGAACGGCTTGTTGCCACCTTCAGCCCAGGCCAAAAAGTGAATTCTATAAAGTCATACTTCTACTCGACCAGGGATTTGAGATTTATACTCGCTAAGGCTAGTTAGAGCACGGGGGTTCACTCGGACGCATAAGTGATCCCCTTATAGAATCGGAAGTGCTTTCTCTCGCCTGACGGCAGCGTCACC
>CATPBY010000294.1 GCA_955652845.1 uncultured Terriglobales bacterium
CTCGTTCGGGTAGCTGTAGGCGTTATGAAGAGCGAACGACGGCGATTTGAACTCGAACCACGGTAACAGCGACTCGTTCTGAGGGTGATACGCGAATCAATTGATCGTGACTGGAACGGTCGGGTTGGGCAGGTCTTCCATCACATCACCATCTTCCAGGATGTCCTGGCATTGACCCGCAGGATTCATCCAGAAGGGCGTGATGTTGTGAATGTTGTCGAATCCGACAAATGGATCATTAAATGTCTCTGCGATCTCGTGGCTATGTGCAGTGACATCCTCGAAACAGTTTTCCGGGTCGGTCTTCGCGCAAGTCGGGGCGGCGAACAGGCCCGGGCTGATCCAGCTTGAGTAGTTCAACACATAGAATCTGGTGAGATTGCCGTTGCTCGCATCACCTGGCTCCATGTCGAACGTGTGGAATCCCAGCACACAGCAATCGTTGGGATTATTGTTTGAATAAAGGTAGACATTGGGGAAGAAGAATGTAGAGATGTCTTTCGTGGTAATGTCACCGGCTACCTCTGCCTGCCCAATTACGGTTGAGTTATCCGGGGGAGCGGTGGGAGGAAACAGTTCGCCTTGGAAGACAACGTCGCTCACCAGGACAAACGCGCAGCAGGTGCCGTTGTCATTGAGCGCAAAGAAATACGTGACATGACGAGCCAAATCACTTGTTCCCGTTGGGCACCTAGCGCAAGACGGACACCCAACTCCTGAGTTCGTTGTGTTACGAGATACGCCAGCAAACCATATAAGCCTGCGACACATAGCAGTAGTGCCGATCCACCAAAGACTTGCAGCAGCCGCGCGGCCATTCGCTGATCACCGAACGAGTCCTCGACAACTTGATCCATTGTGGTAAATGTGCTGCCTGCCAACTCTGGGCTGGAACTGCGAAGGACTTCACGCAATTCGGGAACAAAGGAGCTTGGACTTCGCTCAGTCCGCACAGCCAGGTTCATTGCAAGACCTTCCGCCACTCTGTAAAACCCACTGTCTGGTGTAATTTGCGGAATACAGACTTCGATTTCGGGTTGCGACTGCCCGGCCACAGATGCTTGACGCTCGTCATCGAGCACACCCACAATTTCAGCCGGCTTCTCACCCCCATAGCTGAGCAGCTTTTCGCCCAAGATTTTTCCCGGGTCCCGATCATCTCCGGAGTACGCTTTGACGAACGCGCGATTCACCACCACAACCGGCAGCGAACCAGGTGTGTCTCCTTCATTAAAGAACCTCCCCTTCAGCATACGAAAGCCGAACACACGCTGTAGACCGGGTCCGACGGCGCGAAATTGGGCTGTCAAGTCTGCTCTCCGGGCTGCATCCGGACCCTGCTCGTCAGCCGCGAGCGTGAACAATATCGGGAATCGCTTTCCCAAAGGTACGACCGTTGTGAGCGAGGCCGCCTGTACTCCCGGCAGCTTCTGCACCCTCTCGACTAGCGGCTGGTACAACGCCGTCGTCATGTTTCTTCCATCGAACTTGTAGGCCGGAATCACCATATCGGCTACGATCACGTGATCTGTTCTGAACCCTAAGGATACGTGCTTCAGCGCGTAAATAGTGCGCAAGAGTAGACCACAAGTGATTAGAAGCACCAGCGACATTGCGACCTCAGCAACCACAAGCAGCCCACGAGTGCGATGCTGGGTTGTCCTCCCAGCATGCGGTCCGCCCTGCCTCAAAACTGGGTCGATCGAGGTCTTCGCTGCGACAATTGACGGCCAAAGCGACGAACCCACGGCACTCAATACAGTCAGCCCGACTAGATAGGAGATCAAACTTACATTCGGCGCAATCCCAACATGAAAACTCAGCTGAGTTGTTAGCTGCTGCTCAAAGACCTTTAAGGCCAGAAACATCAGGCCAAGTCCAAGCAGCGAAGCAGCCCCACTCAAAACAAGACCCTCAACCAGAAGTTGTCGCACAATTCGCCACCGGCTTGCGCCCAGCGCGGCGCGAACAGCGATGTCACGTTGCCTCGACGCCGCCCGTGCCAGCAACAAGCTTGTGACGTTGACGCACGCAATCAACCACAGCGCGCACGAGGCTGCAAGCAATGCCAACAACGCCTTCTTGACATTCCCCTCCACGACCGTGTCGCCATAGCTCTGCAGCTCTACAGAAGCGACGTCTTCCCGTGCATACGGGTCCGTATATTGCTTTGACACTTCCGCTTGGATAACCCTGAGCTCCGCTCCGGCTGCACCAATGCCAACACTATCTTTCAATCGCGCGATGATTCGATACTCCGGAGTCGCATTCTTGATTCTAACTTTGTCCGACTCACCCAGCTCGATTGGAATCCACACCTGTGGCTTCTCTGTATTGAAAGGAAATTGGAAACCACGCGGCATGACTCCAATTACAGCGTAGGACTCGCCGTTGAGCCTAATGACCCTACCCAGAATGCTCGCGTCTCCACCGAACCCGTCTCGCCAAACCGCATCGCTCAACACAGCCGTTTTTGTGTCGCCTTTTCTCGCGAACTCATCGATGTTCAGGTCGTCAAAACCGCGCCCCATCGCTGGCTTCACTCCAAGGGTCGCAAACAGATTGGTACTGACCTTGGGGGTGTTCACCTGTACCGCTCCCATCTTTCCCTCAAGGAAGGAGGTTGGTTTGCTGTAGGTGTGAAATGCAATTGCTTGTAGCGTCCGGCTCCGCTTGCGCCACTGCTGTATATCCAGGAATGTGCCGCCAAAGATCACCGGACCTTTTTGGCCTGCCTCTTTGATTTCCACCAATCTCCCGGCATCGTCATAGGGCAGAGGGCGCAGCAATACGTGGTCGACCACCGTGAACATTGCCGTGCTCGCTGCGATGCCTATGCCCAAGGTCATGATCACCGTGAGCGCGAATCCCGGCGATCTTCCTATTTGTCGCAAGGCATATCTGATATCTGCGGAAACGGATTCGAGTATTCTCTTCATAGATTTGCCATCAATGTTCAAGCGAGCTTGGCAGGGATGCCGGAATTTTACCCGAATCGTTGGCGAAAACAGGCCTTAGCGCAAGTTTGCGCCGTCTGTTCGCCCCCTCCGCGATTGGGGATTTTGAGCGTAATGGGAGATTTATCGCCCAGTCATTGCGGAATCGACCCAACATCATATTTTTACACACGACAATGCTCGACGTGCTGCGCGAGCGGTGTCGTTATGGGTGGTGTACGTCGATTTGGGCGATTATCTGCGAAACCAAAATTGTGCCGAGGTCACGGATCTCACTCGGTAGGAACTGCGGGACCTGCTGTAGTTGATGCAATGACTGGCGGGACCTGCCGTAGCTTACGACTCAGAAAAGCGGTCGCAACGACTCCGAAAACAAATAGATTTCCAGCAGCATCGGTCCACAGCAGGCCGTGGACGCCGAAATGGTGGAACATTCTTCCTTCCAGCCAGATCATCGATGCAATTGGAATCTGGCTGATGGCAGTTAAGGCGCCGTACCAGGTGCTCACATCACTGATGTCCGGCCCCAGAACATCCAGCATAAGCGCAACGGCCCGGGCGTTGCAAAACCCGGCGGTGAGCAGGTACACCAACGTCCCCGCAAGATAGAAGAATGGGCGATTGGGTGCGAGGAGGATGATGGCGCCAAGGGCGTTCGCGAAACCTGCCCCAGCGTAGGTCAGACGTCGGTCCCAGTCTCCAGGGATAAGCAGCCCGAGCAAGGAGCCAGCGGCGAGCACGATTCCACCGGCGATGCCGTTTATCCAAAGGACGCCGCTGGCCTCTACTCCGTAGTGCGACGCCAGAGCGGGAAGCAGAGGCTGCGCGGCACACGTGCATCCGGGCCCGACAAGAAGTAAAACGCCCCACTTTCTGCGTGGCGAACGCATTACGGCCAGGCATTCCCGGCCGATTTCTCCGAAGCGGCCACGAAACCAGTGGGAAGTTGCAGGCGGCGGTTCGGAAATTGTAAGGGCAAGTAATGCGGGTAACAGCATAAGACCGGCCATGGCAAGGCCGATCACGGATAGAGAAACCCGCTGCGCCAACCACAAAACCAACGCTGCCCCGAGTACGCCCCCACCAAAGTTTCCTGCTTGGTTCCAAGCTGCTGCCTTGGCTTGTCTGAAGGCCGACAGCGTCGTAGCCATCAGACCGCCGTTGCTGGCGAACACCAGGGCGAGCACGGCACCGCTAAAGAAAAGGAGGACAATTATTAGATTGAAGTGTGAAGGGCCTACAAGCGGGCACGCGAGACAGACGCAAGTCGCACTGGTCGCTGCGGCGAGCACTAGCCAAGTGCGGCGGCGCAATTTGACATCCACCACCGGCGTCCAGAGAAACATCAGCATTGGCGGAATCTGAAGAATCGCGGCCATGCGCGAAATGTCCTCGACGGCGACACCGGACTTAGTTAACAGAAAGGGTAGAGCAGTCCAGATAAACCCGATGAACATCCCCAGCGGAAGGATCAGTACGCCGAACGCCCAAGGTGCGGGCCATACACGCACGGCGAAAAGTTCAGAAGTGGGCTGCGGTCGCGGTTGGTCGAGAGGGTTCGCCACAAGGCGTGCTCCCGGTTTGAATTTCGCAATCTTATCTCATTTTTGAGCCGCAGATCTCACAAATATGCCGGGCGCGCGGCACTAGCCCCCGTCCAATTGCGCGTAATGCTTTGTTGATAGCCTACTTCAATGACTGGCGAGAACAGGCGATAGCACTCAAAACCCCTTGATGAGCGTGGCGATATACAACACTCATTGCGGATTGCTTTGGGCCGAGGATTCTGCCGGGTCGCGGGACACCACGAATAAGACGAGACAAGTTTACGGCGGTTGCAGCCTACTCTCTTAATGTAGAGTCACAATCGCAGGATGAAGCTCCCACAAAGTCGCTACAGGCCCACGATCGTGCTCAAAATCTTCGAATGCCATCCCCACGACATCCACGGGCAAAGCCTGTGGAAGTTCCCCTCCATGCTGGGAGTCGAGGCGAAATCCATGCTGCTTCAGTTGTGCTTGCATATTCTGACGGGCAGCACAATATTCGCTATCAACCGGGGTTTCCACGATCATCCGCGCCGAACTCTTGTCTGCAGTTTGCGAAATCTCCATAGAAACATCACAGTCTAGCGCGTTCACACTTGCCTTTTGTAAAAATGCGTTCGCAATATGAAAAACCTCACGTTCGCGCCCAGTTCGTGGCGCGTCGATAGGTATAAAGACATCTTGAGACCAGGTAAGAATGATCTCGACCGAAACTTCTTGTGCAACGATGTTAGGGATTGGGACGTGCTTTGCGGCATGCCGATAATCGGCGATGTCCGGCTCAAGGGGCAGACACTTGCAGAGGTCTTCGGGCGTCGGCTGCAAGAAACCGAAATCTTGCCCGGTACAACTCACGGTCGCTAGAGCGACGAGGATCGTCATCCAGGTCAAATAAATCTGTTCGAGCCTTTTGAGTTCGTCGCTCATCGATGACTCTCAGATGCCATTTGCAGCTACAGGGCTGTCACTATCTGTCACAGTCGTCAGCAAGCGCCGCAGGCATAAACGCTTGAGGAGCGGGTCCAGCGCTCCGGCGGATGCTAGAATTCCCGTCATCGCCCACACTTCGCCGAGGCTATATCGCATGGCGAGCATTCCGCAAGACGTGTTGGGGGACGGGTTCTGCTTCGCGTGAATTCTTATACGTAGAGGATGCTGCAGAGGCTATTTTGCTAGCCATGGAACATTACAATAAGCCGGGTCCGGTAAACGTCGGATCAGGACATGAGATCACTATTCGGGAATTGGCC
>CATPBY010000295.1 GCA_955652845.1 uncultured Terriglobales bacterium
TGCAGTCGACGGTCGTCCCCTGGTTCGACCGATGATGACCATGACGCTTTCTTGCGACCACCGGGTTGTCGATGGCGCCCGGGCTGCTGCCTTCCTAAACGACGTTACTGAAGCTATCCGTCAACCCCAAGACTGGATGGGACGATGAGCCCGCTGGCAACAGGGTGGCCCAGCGCGTGAGCCCGATTTCTTGAGATCTTCGCAATAAAGTCTGGTCCAATTCACGTTTCGATTGTTGACAGTTTTTTGGAGCGCGGAGTAGCGTTCACCTGCCATACTTGTCAACCTGCATGAGGGGGAAATTATGACTTCGAGGCTGCTCTGGGCGGTCTTCTTTGTTCTTGCGATTACTACTGCCATGGCGCAAGAACCCACAAAGGTCGAGCCCAAGCATTACCAGCTGGCCTTTGAGAATGAATGGGTACAAGTGGTAAACGTTCACTATGGACCGCATGAAAAATCGAGCATGCACGACCATCCCGGCGGCGTAGTTGTAGTGCTGACTGAAGGACATCTTAAGTTTACCGATCAGAATGGTCACACGCGCGAGGTATACGCCAAGCCTGGCGAATCGAGATGGTACCCGCCGTTTAAGCACCGGGTAGAAAACCTCGGCGACACTACTTACAACGCCGTTTATATTGGGATTAAAACGAAAGCCGTAACGGCAGGAGCCGGAGCCGGGACTCCGGAGGCTGATAAAATTTTGACTGACTTTGCTTTTACTGCGACGAAGCGGTAATCGCAGTTTCTGACGCCAGTGTCGTATCGTAATTGGAACCGATGGACCCATAAGTGAATTTCTTCCAGGCGAAAGAATGAGGCTGAGATGAAACTAATTTTAATCGTGGCCAGCGTGATTATCCTGATGTCGACTTCAGCGTATTCGCAAACTTCCGCGCAGACATTTTCCACTTCACAAGGGCCAGTCAAGATCACTCCGCTTTACCACGCCAGCACACTGATCGAAGCCGGCGGAAAGGTCATCTACCTTGATCCCGCGAAGCCCGCGAAATTTGCCGGGCATCCTAAGGCTGATCTTGTCCTGATTACGGATATCCATCCCGATCACATGGATCCGGCATCCATTGAGGAGGTCAGTAAACCCGGGACTGAAATCCTGGCTGCGCCGGCAGTGGAGAAGACGGTCATCACTGCCCAGCCTATCGCTAATGGGGAAAGTAAAAGCTGGCAAGGCTGGAGCATTGAGGCGGTGCCAGCCTACAACCTTAAGCGCGGGCCCGGTCCTGGCAAGCTCTTTCACGATAAAGGACGCGGCAACGGTTATTTGCTGACCTATGGCGGGATGCGGTTTTACTTCTCAGGCGATACTGAAGGCATCCCGGAGATGCGCGCCCTAAAAAACATCGACGTAGCGTTTGTATGCATGAATCTGCCTTACACCATGCCTCCGGAGGAAGCAGCGGAGGCAGTAAAAGCCTTTCATCCGAAAGTGGTGATTCCGTATCACTACCGCGGCTCCGACCTTACGGTGTTCACGAAGAAGCTGGAGGGTGCCGGCATCGAGGTGCGCCTGCTGGAATGGTACCCGCAATAAAATGCGCCGAAGCCCGGTGGTTCAGCTAATCGCGAGATAGATATAGCGCAAGATGAACAAGAGCGTCAGGATCCAAACCAGCAGGTTGATTTCGCTGAATTTTCCCGCTGCTACTTTCACAACTGTGTAAGAAATCAACCCCAGGCTAAGTCCGGTGGCGATACTGAAGGTTAACGGTGTGGCCAGTACGGTGATAAAAGCCGGAACCGCCTCACTGAACTCCTTCCAATCGACGTGCGCGATGGATTGCGTCATCAGCGCGCCCACAAGGATGAGGGCTGGCGCGGTGGCATAACCGGGAATCGCTGTAGCCAGCGGCGAAAAAAACATGGCAATCAGAAACAGCGCCGCGACTACCATGTTGCTGAGTCCTGTTCGAGCCCCTACTGCGATTCCCGCCACGCTTTCAATGTAGCTTGTAACCGTCGATGTCCCCGCCAGCGAGCCGAAGATAGTCCCGGTTGCATCCGCCACCAGGGCTCGCCCCACGCGTGGTATTTTTCCATTCTTGATGAAGCCGCCCTGCTCACACACACCCACCGGCGTGCCCACATTGTCGAACAGATCCACGAACAGGAACGCGAACAGGATTTCGAAAAAACCGAGATGAAAGGCGGCGCGAAGGTCCAACTGAAGAAATGTTGATGAAGGGTGTGGCAATGAGAAAATCGCTGCAGGCCACTGCGATACTCCACGCAACATGCCAAGAATTGCGGTGCCGAAGATTCCAATCAGGATCGCGCCATTTATTTTACGGGCCATGAGAAAGAGCGTGAGTGCGAGGCCCACGCAGGCCATCTGTAGCCCTTGGTCGGCAAAACTTCCGAGTCCCACAAAGGTAGCGGTGTTCGCGACTACCAGTTTTGCGTTTCGCAGCCCGACGAATGCAATGAAGAAACCGATTCCGGTCGCGGTTGAATGTTTCAGGCAATCAGGGATGCCGTTGACAATCTGCTCGCGAACGCGCGTGACCGTAAGCAACAGGAAGAGACCGCCAGAAAAGAAAACCACGCCCAGCGCGGTTCGCCAGGGAACATGCATGCCCAGGCACACGGAATAAGTGAAATAAGCATTGAGCGACATTCCGGGGGCGAGTGCTATGGGATAATTGGCATAAAGCCCCATCACCAGGGTGGCAACCGACGCGGACAGACAGGTGGCGAACACCACGCCATCCACCGGCATTCCCGCCTGCGAGAGAATCTGCGGGTTTACCACAACGATGTAAGACATCGTCAGAAAAGTAGTGAGGCCGCCCAGGACTTCCCGCCTCAGATTTGTATGGTTCTCGATAAGCCTGAAATGACGGTTGAGCAATCGTCTCCTTTGTGCGATCGAAACTAATCAGTAAGGAATTTTATCGGGCTTTTCGTTCCAGGCGCGAAAGGCGGAGAGAGCCTCTTCTCGCATGATCTGGATCATCGGAATCTGGCGTTGCGCGTGGGGCTGGGCGATTTCACGATAAATGAACGAGTCATCAAATCCGATCTTTGATGCGTCCGCGGCGACATTTGCGAAATAGACAAGGGAGAGTCGAGCCCAATAGATTGCTCCCAGGCACATAGGGCAAGGCTCGCAGGATGAGTAGAGTTCGCAGTCCGTCAGTTCGAAGCGGCCGAGTTTCTTGCAGGCCTCGCGTATCGCAACTATTTCGGCATGGGCAGTGGGATCGTTAGTTGAAGTCACCTGATTCACACCCTCGGCGATGATTTTTCCGTCTTTGGCAACTACGGCGCCGAAAGGCCCTCCCTGGCCTGAGCGGACATTCTCAATCGAGAGTTGAATGGCACGAGCCATCAAAGGGCTAGTCATGTTTGCCTGCTCCAGCAACGACCACAGCCTGACCGGCAAGAAGAGTATAAGCGGCGCTCTGACGCCTGGAGATTTTTCCTGACTTGCCGGTGACGACCTGAAACACTTACTCTGGCACAATAGACTGCCGCTAAGTGGAGAAGGGATGATCCGGGCATGAGTTTGCGGGCGTTACTCTCCCGTCGAGTGGTCACTCCGCAAGGAATTCGGCCGGCCGCGGTTCTAATAGAAAGCGACAAAATTCAATCGATTATTTCCTCGACGGAACTGCCGGACGACGTGCCGGTCCACGATTTTGGCAATGCTGCAATTCTTCCTGGCCTCGTCGATTCTCATTTGCACATCAATGAACCTGGACGTACCGAGTGGGAAGGGTTCTACAGCGCCACACGGGCGGCTGCGGCTGGAGGGTACTCTTTTCTGGTAGACATGCCACTGAATTGTGCGCCGCCGACCACCACGGTCGCCGCGCTGGAGACCAAGCGTCAAGCCGCGCGGGGCAACTGCCGTGTGGATTGGGCGGCGTGGGGCGGGGTGGTCAAAGACAACCAGAAAGATATTGAACCGCTGGCGGCTGCCGGTGTGCTCGGGTTCAAATGCTTTCTGGTTGATCCGGGGATTGACAGCTACACCATGGTTACGGAGAAAGAGTTGCGTGCAGCCTTGCCTTATGTGGCACGTACCGGACTGCCACTGCTTGTCCACGCCGAACTCGGAGGCCCAATCGAGAGGACCACTGGAAATCTAGCGGGTGCAGATTGGAGGTCATATAAAACCTATCTACAATCGCGTCCCGATGAAGCGGAGGAGTCGGCTATCCGTTTAGTGCTTTCACTGTGCCGGGAATACGGTTTCCGTCTACACATCGTCCACCTGTCGACCTGCAAGGCTATTGAAGAGTTACGCAAGGCGCGCTCCGAAGGACTTCCGGTAAGCGTGGAAACCTGCCCTCATTATCTCCATCTCGCAGCCGAAGACATTGCCGACGGCGCAACCCTGTGTAAATGCTCCCCGCCAATCCGCGCCCGCGAAAACCGCGAGGCGTTGTGGCAAGCGCTGAGAGACGGAGTAATCGACCTCGTGGCCACTGATCATTCTCCGTGTCCGCGCGAGATGAAGCGGCTGGCAGAGGGAAGCTTTAAAACGGCATGGGGAGGTATCGCCAGTCTTTCCCTGGCGCTTCCCATCTTGTGGACGGAAGCCGGCCGTCGAGGATTCACATTGCTCGATGTTGCTCGTTGGATGGCGGAGGCTCCAGCTCAATTGGCGGGCCGGCCAGGGCGCAAAGGGCGAATTGCGGCGGGATACGATGCCGATCTGGTGGTCTTTGATCCCGATCGTGAGTTCGTGGTCAAGGAGGATCGACTGTATTATCGGCACCCTGTTTCTCCATATATGGGGGAGGCGCTGCGTGGAGTGGTGAAGGCGACTTTTGTCCGGGGACAAATGGTGTTCTCGGAAGGCACCTTCCCCGGAGAGCCGATCGGGCGGGAGTGCCGGCCATAGCGCGCGAGCCCGGGTGCGATAATTAATCCAATGACAACTGGTCGCATCGTCGGCGCATCTGTGCCACGCAAGGAAGGCCGCGACAAGCTTACGGGCAAGGCGCAATACGTAGACGACATGCAGCTGCCTGGTATGCTCTACGGCGCGACAGTCCGCAGCCGTATTCCCCGAGGCAAAATTAAGAAGATAACCTTTGGGCCCGGAATCGCCTGGGATGAGTTCACGGTCGTGTCTGCGAAAGACATTCCGGGAAAAAACTGCATCGCTTTGATTGTCGATGATCAGTCGTGTCTAGCTGACGGGATTGTGAACCATCAAGAGGAACCGATTTTGCTTTTGGCGCATGCCGACCGGCACGCTCTCCCCAAAGCGGTTGATTCGATCGCAATCGAATATGATCCCCTCCCTGCCATATTCACCATCGAAGAGAGCGAAAGTCAGTCCCAGATCATTTGGGGCACGGACAATACCTTCAAAACTTACTTAGTGGAGAAAGGTGATGTCGATGGAATCTGGGAGAGGGCCGACCATATCGTTGAAGGCGAATATACCACCGGCGCTCAGGAGCAGCTTTACATCGAGAATAACGGCATGATCGCGGCCTTCGATCCGCAGCATGGTGTCACGGTATGGGGATCGCTCCAATGTCCGTTTTACATTCACAAGGCATTGATGTCGTTGTGCAACTTGCCCGCGGACAAGGTTCGGGTTGTGCAAATGGAGACGGGAGGCGCTTTCGGCGGTAAGGAAGAGTATCCATCGATTATCGCGGGGCACGCAGCGTTGCTGGCAATCAAATCCGGATGTCCGGTAAAAATCATTTATGACCGCATGGAAGACATGGCAGCTACTACCAAGCGCCATCCGTCGCGAACCCGACATCGTACTGCCGTGACTAAAGATGGAAAAATCCTGGGCGGCGAAATCGAATTTACCATTGACGGCGGCGCGTATACAACTTTGTCCCCGGTTGTGGTCTCACGCGGAGCGATCCACGCTGGTGGTCCTTATTATAGGCCTAATGTGCGAATCCGCGCCAGGGCGATGGCCACTAACGCGCCTCCCCACGGGGCCTTTCGGGGCTTCGGAGCCCCCCAGAGCCTGTTCGCTGTGGAACGTCACATGAATCGCATAGCGCAGACAGTGGGACTCACTCCCGTGGAAATACGACAGCGAAATTTTCTCAAGCCGGGACAGACAACCACCACGGAACAGGCCATCCGGGAAAACATCGATTTGGAGAAACTGCTCGACCGGGCGCTGCAGCTTTCCGACTACCATTCCATGAAAAAGCGCTTCGCCGGAGAGAATGCGACAGGACCTGCAAAAAAGGGAATAGGCATTGCCGCATTCTTACATGGCGCTGGTTTCACCGGATCGGGAGAGCGCAACTTGGGCTCCGTTGTTGAAGTGGAGGCGTGCGCCGACGGCAGCGTTCGCGTGCTGGTCTCGAGCACGGAATTTGGCCAGGGGACAAAGACCGTTCTCTGCCAGATCGTGGCCGAAACACTGAGGATCGGATATGAGGACGTGACAATCGCGCAAGCCGATACTGACGACGTCCCGAACAGCGGTCCGACTGTGGCATCGCGCACGGTTATGGTAGTCGGAAAACTGGTGCAGTCCGCCGCATTGGGCATTAAACAGACACTGACGGCGGCGGGCGTTATTCGGCCGGCATATTCCGCGCAAGAATTTCGTGCCGCGTGCCGCGCCTACGTTGCAGCTCATGGCGCACTTCGTTCGTCGGCGCGTTTTGAAGCCCCCAGCGACGTATTCTGGGACGATGAAAAATACCGCGGCGAGGCGTACGCCGCATTTGCCTGGGCGGTTTATATCGCAGCAGTGACGGTGGATATGACGACATACAGCGTGTCGGTCGATGACTTCCTGGCGCTTCAGGAAGTTGGCAAGGTCCTGCATCCGGTCCTGGCGCGCGGGCAAATTGCAGGCGGCGTCGCTCAGGCCATCGGATACACCCTCTACGAGAAAGTTGTTTGGCAAAATGGGCGAATGCAAAATAGCCAGATGACGAATTACATCATGCCAACGTCCGTCGATCTTCCTCCCATGCGAGTGTTTTTCGAAGAAATGGGCAATATTCACGGCGCCTTTGGCGCCAAGGGAATCGGCGAGCTCCCCATGGACGGCCCTGCTCCCGCGATTTTGAACGCGGTTGAAGACGCGCTCCAGGTATCCTTCGATTCGATTCCGTTGCTGCCGGAGGACATCTACGAAAAACTTGCCTCAGAGGCCGTGGTGGAGACTGAGTTTCGATGAAAGCAGCCAATTCCTCGCGCTCCAAATCCGAGATTTCGTTCATTGTGAACGGCGACCGGAAAACGATGCGAGTTCATCCGATGGAACGATTATTGGACGTGTTGCGTCAGGAGCTGGGATTAACCGGAGCGAAAGAAGGATGCGGCGAAGGCGAATGTGGTTCATGCTCCGTACTGCTGGATGGAATACTCGTGAATAGCTGCCTGATTCCAGTGCTGCAGGCGAAGGACTCTGTAATTCTAACGATTGAAGGGCTGGCAGGAATCGCGGAACTGAATTGCCTACAAGAGGCATTCCTCGAGTGCGGCGGAGCTCAGTGTGGCATCTGCACTCCGGGGATGATTCTCGCCGCTTCTTATCTGTTGCAACACAAGCCGCAAGCCACGATGGAAGACATTCGCGAAGGCCTATCAGGAAATCTTTGCCGGTGCACCGGGTATTCGCAAATTTTCGAGGCGGTGGCGGAAGCTTCGCGTCGCAAGGCCACAGCATGAGGTCAGATCCAGCCGAATACGAACTGGTTGCGCCCTCCACTTTGCATTCAGTCCTGTCGCTGCTGGCTGATGAACCGGGCGCATGGTTACCAATCGCAGGAGGTACCGATGTAATGGTGCAGTATGCAGCCGGAAAGCTCCCCGCGCGAAAGCTGGTGAGTGTATGGAATCTTCCGGAGCTGCGGCGCATAGAGACTTTCCCGGATGAAATTCGCATCGGAGCGGGATGCACCTACACCGACTTGCGACAAAACGCCATAATACGGCGGGAGTTCCAGTTACTGGCGAATGCAGCGGGCTGGACCGGGGGAATTGCCAACCAGAATCGAGGCACGCTGGGAGGCAATATCGCGAATGCCTCTCCAGCGGCCGATTCGCTTCCCGCATTGCTGGCGTACGAGGCTGAACTTGTGCTTGTTTCAGTTCGGGGCGAGCGTCGCGTGCCTTACGTCAATTTTCACACTGCATACAAGAAAACGAAACACGCAGCCGATGAACTGATTCGAGCAGTGTGCCTTCGCAGGCGATTTTTGGATTATTTTTGCTACTCGCGCAAAGTTGGAGCGCGCCGGGCGCAGGCAATCTCCAAAGTATGCGTCGCTGCGTTAGGCCGACTTAAGGGGCCGATTGTGCAAGATCTTCGCGTGGCTGTGGGTAGTGTCGCACCGGTGCCGCTTCGCCTGGTAGAGACGGAGCTGGTGGTGAAAGGAAAGGCGATCGATCAGGCATTATTGTCCGTGGCTGGGAGAACCGCAACTGCAGAAATCAGCCCGATCGATGACATTCGATCCACCATGAGGTATCGGGCGAAGGTGACTGGCAATCTGGTGGCAGAGTTTCTGCAAAAGCTGGCGGCGAGCGCAAAGAATGAGTAAAGTGCTGATTTGCTGGAATCGGCTATCCCCCGAAGAAGCCGCGAATGAAATTCTGCCATGTTGTGGCTCAAAAGCCTGGGCCGATACGATGGTCAGGCGAAGACCCTTCGCGGATAAAGAAAGTGTCCTGGCCTCATCCGACGCGGTGTGGCAAAGTCTGACCGAAGCTGATTGGATGGAAGCATTCCTGAGCCATTCGCGTATTGGTGAGTTGCAAGCAGCGGCAACGGTCTCCGCTCAGTCTTCTGATTGGTCGGCGCAAGAACAGCAGACGCTTGCAGCCGCCGATGACCATGTCAAGATCGCGCTGGCGGAAGCAAATCGCGAGTACGAACATCGCTTCGGTCATATTTTTATTGTTTGTGCTACCGGGAAGTCTGGACCGGAAATCCTGGAAATCCTCCGGCGGCGGTTGCACAATGACAGGAAATCCGAACTGCGCGAAGCGGCCGAGCAGCAGCGACAGATAACGCAGATTCGGTTGAACAAATGGCTTCTGGAATGAAACGTGTTTCCACTCACGTTTTGGACACATCCGTGGGCAGGCCGGCTAAAGACGTGCCTGTCCGCCTGGAGCGGCAGGACACAACCGGCCACTGGTTGCTGCTGGGTTCTGCGCACACCGATCACGACGGCCGCTGCAGCCAGTTACTGACCGAAGATAAAGTTCTTCCGGCCGGGATCTACCGCCTGACATTCGACACCGCTGAATATTTGGCGTCGCAGAAAATCGATGCGCTGTATCCGCTCGTGGAGGTCACGTTCAAGGTCCGCGAGGGAGAGTCGCAGTTCCATATTCCGCTGCTGTTGAGTCCCAACGGTTACACCACGTATCGGGGAACCTGAGTTATTTTCAGCCCGAGTTAAAAGGAGTCGATCAGGTGACGTCCTCAATCCGGGAGTGGCTGCACCTTATCGTGCGCTGGTTTCACGTTTTTGCCGGAATCATGTGGGTCGGTCAAACTTACTATTTTACCTGGCTCGATGGTCAATTCAGCAGGCTCGAGCGCATGAATGCGACAAACCAGACCGCTTCGACGCTGTGGATGGTGCACAGCGGCGGCTTTTACACCGTCGAAAAACAGACATCCCTTAAAGTGGGTGCCGAGCAAGTTCACTGGTTTCGTTGGGAAGCAATGATGACCTGGGTCAGTGGAATTCTGCTTCTGTTCCTGCTTTATTATTTTGGCGGCGGGCTGATTGATACTGACGTCGCCGATATCTCCCTGAGCGGCGGTATCGCGCTAGGGTTAGGCATGATTGTTTTGGGATGGATCATCTACGATGTCGCCGTCCGGTCACCGCTGGGTAGGTCCGCAGCCGCGTTCGCGGTGTTTTCGCTGGTGATGACTGCTGTCATCTCTTGGGGCCTGGTTCATGTCTTCAGTGGCCGCGCCGCCTACATCCATCTGGGAGCGATGTTCGGGACGATCATGGCATTAAATGTATGGGAGCGGATTCTTCCCGCGCAGCGCAAGATGATCGCCGCGGCGGCGACTGGCGACAGCTTTGATCCGGCGTTGGGAGCGCAGGCCAAGCTGCGATCAAAACACAATACTTTCATGGCCGTTCCAGTGGTATTTATCATGCTCAGCAATCATTTTCCGGTTGCTACCTACGGAAATAAGTACAACTGGGAAATTCTGGCGCTGCTGGTCGCGCTGGGGTGGATGGCCGCAATGATCATCCGCCGGGCTTGAGGGAAGTCATTCGCCAGAGTCAGAATTCATGCGGACAACCAAGGAAATCACGACTCGCGCGGAGGAAGTCGTCGCTCGATGCCATAAGCTGGCAGGGTTTAGCGAAGATAAAGGCAGCACGCGGCGGACATTTCTGTCCGCGCCCATGCGTGATTGCCATCGAGAAATCGCAGAATGGTTAAGACCACTTGGAGTCGAGGTAAGCATCGACGCTGCTGGAAACTTGCGTGCAGTTTATGCTGCATCTGGGGCTGGATCGCCACAACTGATGATCGGTTCCCACCTCGATACCGTTCCCAATGCGGGTGCCTTTGACGGCATTCTCGGAGTGGTTATCGCAGTTGCCTTACTGGAGTTGCTCAATGGGCAGCGGCTTCCTTTCGGAATTGAAGTGGTCGGCTTCTCCGAGGAAGAAGGGGTCCGCTTCGGCACGCCTTTCATCGGCAGTCTTGCGCTGATTGGCGGGCTCAATGCGGAAATACTAGGCCGTCGGGACCAGCAGGGAATTTCCATTCGCCAGGCGATCGAGGATTTTCAATTGAATCCAGCAGAGATTCCTGAAGCCGTCTTGAACGCTGAAACTTTTGGCTATCTGGAATTTCACATCGAGCAGGGGCCGGTTCTGGAAAAACTGGGACGGTCGCTGGGAGTAGTTGAAGCCATTGCCGGCCAGAGTCGTCTGGAGTTCATATTTGCAGGACGCGCAAACCATGCAGGCACGACGCCGATGCATCTGCGTCATGATGCTATCGCCGGCGCCGCTGAGTGGATCACAGCAGTGGAGCGGCAAGCACAAGAGACTCCGGGCCTGCTGGCGACCGTGGGCGCGATAAACGCAGAACCAGGCGTTGTTAACGTCATCGCGGGAGAAGCACGGATGACTCTTGAGGTGCGCCATGCATCGGACGAGGTGCGGAACAGCGCCGTCGAGAAGATGATTGATCTGGCGCAACAGACAGCAAAACGACGATGTCTAGCCGTCAGCCACAGCAGTTTCCTCAGCCAGCGCGCGGTCGCAATGGATCGACTTCTTGTCAAAGCAATCGAAGAAGCGATGCGGAAGACTGGATGCGAGCCACATCGCATGGTGAGTGGTGCTGGCCACGATGCCATGATTCTGGCCGAGAAGGTGCCTGCTGCCATGATCTTCTTGCGAACACCCGGCGGGAGGAGTCACGACCCAGCCGAATCGGTGGAAATCGCAGATGTCGCAAAGGCGATCGAGTGCGGATTACATCTGCTCGATCAACTGTGTTCTTCCAGCGCACTTCAAAAGAGGATGTGCCGTGCATAAACTTGGCCAGACCAGAAGTTCGCAACAATCAAATCACGCGCTGTTCACTCCGGACACGTTCGTCCGCACCACTCTTCCCGGTATGAAAAAGTGTTCGGCCATCGTGCACGCTGGTCCGGCGTTGGGCGCGGGATTCACAGAGTACTCCGCCGAGTTCGAACCTGGCGGCGAATTGGGCGGCACCACCGCGCAGCGATTCATTTTTGTGATCGAGGGTGAAGTCACGGTGGAAGTTGCCAGTAAGCAAACTGGATTGGACGAACGTGGTTTTGCTTATTTGTCCCAAGGGCTGCCGCACCGTGCTTCAGCTATTAAGGCGAGCCGGGCGGTGGTAATCGAGAAAACATATCAGGGGCTAACCTCAGTCGAACCACCTCGCGCGATTTTATCCAGCGAAGACAAGATCGGCTCGCATTCGCTCGACGACGATCCCCAGCTGCAGGTCAAGTGTCTGCTTCCGGATGAAATGAGCTTCGATTTCGCAGTGAATACGATGGTGTACCAACCCGGCGCGGCGCTCAGTAAGGTCGAAATACATGTGATGGAACATGGACTCATAATGCTCGAA
>CATPBY010000296.1 GCA_955652845.1 uncultured Terriglobales bacterium
GTAGTAGTTAGCTATGGTCTTGCTGGGAAAGCCGGGAACCGTGATGGGGTAGGGTAATGGATTTATAGTGCCACTTAATGGGTTGCCGGCGCGGTTCAACCCGATGGTTGCGGCAAACTTGTCTTTGGAACTAAGGTTGAAATCGAATCTGCTGGTCAGTTCGTCGGCGCTGTAAATCTGGTTCAGGCTGGCGGAAAACACACCGCTGGGTGAGGTTGGAATGAACCCATTTTTGATGTAAGCCTGGGAAACACTGTTGATCTTAGTGGGATCGATAATGGCCTGCGCGGCGTTTCCATTTGGAGTCGCAAAGTATGAGTTCGCCGTCAGGAACGCTGCCACACCCGCGTCGGGAGCCGGATTGCCATTGGCGTCAGTACCGGATTGCGAAAAATCGCCTCTCAGTTCCCGGGGGGTGAAGGTGGGACTTACATCGGGCACAGCCTCAATTTGCCGTTGTCCCTGATACGCTAAAAAGAAAAACATCCGGTCCTTTACGATGGGTCCGCCCAGCGTCGCTCCGTATTGGTTGCGCTTAAGGTCCAGGCGCGGAAGATGGTTCTGGATGTTAAAAAAGTCGTTGGCGTCCAACACCCTGTTTCTAAAGAATTCAAACAGGCTGCCGTGTAACTGGTTGCTGCCGGACTTGGTGACGACGCTGATGATGCCTCCCCCGTTGCGGCCATACTCGGCCGTGTAATTGCTGGTAAGCAAACGGAACTCGGCGACCGCGTCGGGATTGGGATCAATAAGGTTGCTGTTATCGAGCAGGTCGTTGTTGAGGCCGCCATCGAGCAGAAATGTCACAGAATCCGATCGCCCGCCGGCAATGCTGTAGTTCCCCGCGCCGTTGTTGTCGTCATTGCTTTCCGTCACCCCAGGTTGTAGCAGCGC
Source organism: uncultured Terriglobales bacterium (assembly GCA_955652845.1). Taxonomy (GTDB): domain Bacteria; phylum Acidobacteriota; class Terriglobia; order Terriglobales; family Acidobacteriaceae; genus JABCYV01. The sequence continues at coordinate 895 of CATPBY010000296.1, forward strand.
GAGATCGAGCGTATCCCGGCCATTCAAAGGCATGTCGGTGAGTGTGCGTCCCGTCACGGATTGACCCAGAGTCGCATTCACTGTTTCTACAGGAGCTGCCTCGGCTCCAACTTCGACCGTCTGCTGGGTGGCTCCGACCCCCATCCTGAGATCAATTCTGAGCGACTGGTTGATGAGCAGTTTGTGCTCGTCGCTGACCACGGTGCGAAAGCCGTCGTGCTCTGCCGTAACTTTATAATTTCCGATGGGCAGCGAGAGCACCTGGAAATAGCCATCCTGATCTGTGGTGGTGTTGCGCCCGATCTGCGTGGCAGTGTTCGTGACCGTGACGCGGACACTGGGGATTACCGCTCCCTGCGGGTCGTACACCGTTCCGATAACTCTCCCGGTGGCGTCCTGAGACCAGGCAAGAGCAGGCACAAGAATCAACGTCAGACTGAGCAAAATTAATTTTGAGAACCTCATAGGGAACTCCTGCACGCTGCGGTCACAGTGTGAAATTCAACTTTTCGGAACACGGCTGGTGATGGAAAGTTAGCGCCAACACAGGCCCGACTCTAACTTACCGGGATCGATAAGATGGGCGAACTCCCCGCGGGTGCGGGGCGCAGAAACCGCGATATCTCTGGCCAATGGCGAAATCTCCAGGCACTCGGAAAGTGCCCAGAATGTTGTCAGAGAGGATGCACGAAGTCAATCACGATTTTGCGGTCTACCGCGCAGCTTTCGGTTTTCTTGGGCAGCTTTGCGGTTAAGACTATGTTGATGGCACCCCACCAAAATCTTAGGCCGCAAAGGCGAAAACGTAGGGACAGCTGCCCTCGGCTCTCCGGCTGAGCAAAGCTCAGCTTGTTTTTGCCGGCTGGAACGAAAATTCCAAAGGTTCATCGAAGGGTGAGCGCATTTGTCGCCTTTCAGGCGACTGGGCAGTCGACGCGGCTGTCCCTGCAAATGAGGTAGAGACTGAGACGGAACGGTGGCTGATTAATTCCTGCGATCGCCGGCGTACCAGTTTTTCCAGGCGACGGCATCATCCGGCAGATTCTGGCTGGAGATGTCACGCAGCGCGTGGAAAACCCAGGTGTGAGTCTGCGCATCCAGGGAGGCGTCACTGGCATAGTTTAGGAGTTCGGGCAATGCGCTGCGACGCTGAGCCAGAGTAAACATGCCGGAAGATGCCAAACTGCAGGCAGCGCGCTCGCGCACCATGGGCGAAGGATCATCGTGGAACACCTGCAGCAGCGGAGCAATGGACTGGTCAGTGCCCAGATAGGCGAGCCCTTCCACCGCCCAGTGCCGCAACTCAGGATCTTCGTCGCGCAAATGGCTGACCAGTATCTGATTTGCGCGCTGAGGATCGACGCCGCGGTTACCTAGTAAGCCAAGCTTCCACAACGCCCATATGCGCTGTGATTGCGTGCCTGATTCCGATTGACGCGCCAGCAGATCGACACTCGCCGGCGTTTTATGTACGCCTAAAGCCGCAAGGTCGACCTCGACCGCCGCAGTCCGCACATGCATATCGCTGACATTGAAAGCTTCGTTAATTAAACCATTCAGCTTGGAGTTGAGCCGCAGCTGACCGCGCCATCGCTCGGCGGCGATTGCGATTTGATCACTCGCCCCATCATCGTGATTGAGCGCGCGTTGCAGCAGGAGCTCTGCCTGCTGCTGGGGGTTGAGCCGGTTGAGATCATGTTCTGAGATCGCTTGCTGAGACCGTGCTGCCGGCTTTGCATGTACGGCCATGAAATGCCCAATTCCAGCCCAACCTTCCCGGGCCATACCTGTTGCCAGTGGCATCGCAAAAATAATTCCGGTCGCCACGGCGAGCAGAACACGCCAGCTTGCCGCCTGCGGATCAAGCGATCGGTCGGGCTTTAGGTCGGAGCCCGGCCCGACAGAGCCATAGTCTGGCGTCGTTTTCTGGCGCGGATCTCCCTCCCAGGAATGCATGCCAGGAGTTTAGGTTCTTGAATGAATGAGGTAAAGTTACGGTAGAGTACTTTCGTCATTACCTTGGAAAAGCGAGGCTATGCCAATGAAGCATTTGTACGCCCCAACTGCGCGCGTAATCCTGGTTACCTTACTCCTGATTGGCCTGGCGCTGGCCGCCGGCAGCGGTTATCACGTGATAAAAACCTACAAATTGGGGGGAGACGGGGGCTGGGATTACCTTACGCTCGATAGCGCATCGCGACGACTCTACATTTCGCGGGCGACACACGTCATGGTCATAGACGCGGACTCGGGAAAATCGGTGGGAGATATTACGGACACTCCCGGCGTTCACGGCATTGCGCTTGCTCCGGAGTTGGGCCGCGGCTTCGTCAGCAATGGCCGCGAGGGCACGATCAGCATCTTCGAATTGGATTCGCTGAAGCCGCTGGGAAAGATCAAGGCCGGAGACAATCCGGACGCCATCCTTTATGACCCCGCGAGCAAGCACGTGTTTGCATTCAACGGCAAAAGTCACGATGCGACCGCTATCGATGCCGCCAAGGGCACCGTCCTCGGCACCATAAAGCTGGATGGCAAGCCCGAGTTTGCCGTCAGCGATGAAAAAGGCGGCGTGTTTGTAAATATTGAAGACAAAAACGAGTTGACTTCTTTGGACCCGAACAAGCTGGAAGTGAAAGCGCGCTGGCCAATGCCGGGATGTGATGAGCCCAGCGGACTGGCGATCGATCTCAAGAACCGCCGCTTATTTGCCGGTTGCGGCAACAAAGTCATGCCGATTGTGGATGCCGATAGCGGCAAGGTTGTCAGCACCCAGCCCATCTGTGAAGGAGTGGACGCGACTGCATTCGACGCCGATAACGGGCTGGCGTTCGCTTCCTGCGGAGACGGCAATCTGACGGTCATCCGCCAGGATTCTGCGGATAAATACAGCGTGGCAGATACTGTGCCCACAAAAAAGGGGGCGCGCACTTTGGCGCTGGATTCAAAAACCCATCAGGTTTTTGTAGTGACAGCGGACTTCGGCCCACGCCCCGCGCCTACCGCAGACCAGCCGCGCCCGCGCCCCCCGGTCCTGCCTGACAGTTTCGTGGTGCTGGTGGTGGGAAAGTAGGTGCGAGACTCGGACGCGATAGGATTGGGGGGCATGCTTCAATGCCAGGTTGTGCGCCCAGCGCGGGTTAGTTCCGCAAGCAAACTCGCGCCGTAGCTGCGCTTGCTTTGGCAGCAAAAGAATGTGGCTGGCAACTTCAAGAGTTCCCAGCCACCTGAGGAAAACGCTCTCTTCTCTACACTGCTACATCACAACGTTGATTACGATGCTGACGCCAGGGTGCATTAGGTCGAACAGGTAATACTGATCATCGATGTAGTCCACGTAGACGTCGTCCGTGTACTGCCATTCTGCCGGCCAAGGATCGACGATCACGAAGGAATAACCGGCGTACTGAAACTGTGGCTGGCCTTCGACCACCGTCGGACGGCTGATGCGGAAGGTGTGCTGTTTGCCAAAACTGGCCCGGAACTTCTCCTCCGGAATCCGTCCGCCTTTGCCGCGGCCCTGCATCTGCTGCTCGCCGCGACCATGATCTACGGGCCGGGCTTGGTCTCCATGCTTTTCCCGTTCGGTCCGTTCTTCCTGCTTTCCCGGCTGGCTTCGTTCATCCTGCCGCTCTGTCCTCGCTCTGTCTTCCTGCCTCTCGGGCTTGGCCTCGTCACGTTTCTCCGGCTTAGCCCGGTCCTCCTGCCGCTCGGGTTTTGCTTGCTCTTCCCGCTGCGGCTGCTTTTCTTCTTCCTGTCGCTCCTGAGCGTAAGTGAAAACCGTGGCGCCAAGACACATCAACAGTGCTGCGATTCCAATCATTCTCATTGTCTTCATAGGCGATGCCTCCATCGCAAATTTTTTGCCCTAACCATACGATTTGCTTGCTGGAATCTGACTGTACAAAGATCCCAGCGAAGGGTAGATGTCGATTCGGAAACGCAGGATGCCCCGTGCCCGAGAAAAAACGGGGGCACAAGATCATGCATGTGGCCGCGCGGGACGTCCACCTGGTGATGAAGTCCCATGCTTCGTAGAATCCGCGACGCATAAGCCATCCAGTTTTCTGAGAGTCAATTTACGTCGAACTGCTCCTGGTGGAGCGCAGGATCA
>CATPBY010000297.1 GCA_955652845.1 uncultured Terriglobales bacterium
GTATCAAGGCCCAGGCTGGCAGAGCTCGATCGCGCACTAAAAATGTCGCTCGATCTAAATTAAAAACCGCGACTCCCCTGCCTTCGCGTAGCCTGGGCAATAAGCGCGCCGGCCACTGCCTTGATCTCGGCGATTTCCTCTGGCGTGGCGCTTCGTACACAATCGGCCACAAGTTTCTCGCAACGTTCGCGGACCTGATCGTACGCCGCCGGATCTTCGCCCCGAGCCGCGAGCAGTTCTTTGAGCCAGTGTTTGCCGTAGCCCGCGTGCATGGTTTCGTCAGCCCAATCGAAATCCATGTCGTGCTCGCTGAGAGTGTCGCCGTAGGAGTGAAAGAGTTGAGCTCGGACCGGCTTGTGGCGGATATTTTTGGTTTCAAAAAAATAAAGCATGCCCAGAAGATAGATGGGATCTTCTTCCGAGGCGCTTTCATAGATATAGGTGCCGAGCGGGATTCCCGCAGGAGCCAGTTGCCAGGCCATTAAACGCTCGTGGCCCATGCGGCAATGGCGCGATTCATCGTACGTCCAGCGGGCGGAATTATGGATCCACTCCCAGGGCAGCACGTCGGCAAATGCACTCAGAATCACACCGCCGGCTTCAATTGCCCAAACCTCGTTCAGGTGGCTGATGGCTGAGCGAAGCTGAAGCTGCATCCCCTCGCCGTAGGGATAGCTGGAATCCACAACATCGGGCCAGTAAAACCGGCATGGCCAAAAACCCGGGTCTCTCGCTGGTCGGCGAGGGATGACGTAAGTTTTAGATCCGGGCAGCGGCCCAACAGCCGTAGACGATGGCGGCGGCCCAACTCCTACTCCACCTGCTTCTGAAAGCCGGCCGGCTACCGCCTGGGCCCACGCGATAGCGCCTTCGCGCGATTCCGGATTCTGTGAAGCAGCCGCGTCCGCCCATCTCTCGAATGCTTGGATCTGTTCTTTTTTTTCGGTAAGAGCCAGAGATAAAAACCGGTGAGTGGGACCATCCGCAATCGAATCTGACGCTCCCAGATAGGCCTGGTAAGCATCGAGCAACGCGGGCAAAAGGACTCTGCCTACGCTGAGCAGAAAAGCTGGAACCGAGGGCGAATCCTTGACCGCGCCGAAAAGATCAATTAAGGCGCGGTCGGCGCCTTGCTCCTCCAACATGCGGCTGGGAAAACGCAGTTCAAAGACGCGGTTGCGCAGAGCGTGAGCAGTTTCGGCGCTTTGCCAGATAAAACGCGCCAGGGTTGTCTTGACTTCCAGTGGAGCGATTGATGGGAGCCACGCCGCCTGGCTGACCAGCAGTGAGCGCTCGCAAAAGAAAAAGCGCTTGAGACGCTGCGCCGTGTCCAAACGCATCCAGCGTGAGCGCAGCTGCGGGTTCAACAAAAATGCGGAACCTGATGACACCCGCTTATTTTCGCAGAGTTCGCCCCAGAGTCACAGAGGTTCGAAGGAAAAGGCTTGGATGGAAGACTTAGAAGGCATTGCTCAGCGCCACCGTGATTACTGCCACAATCAGGACTAGCATTCCCAGATTCAACAGCCGCCGGGCGGCCGCCGGGGCATTTCGCCACTCGCCTCGCCAGAGGCCCCAGATGTTGCCCACCACGATGGAAAGAGAGATGAAAAGCGGCCATCCTACGATCGCGCCCCAGCGTCCGAGTCTGGCAGCCCCGGCTCCATACAGGTAAAAGCTTCCAATCCACATTAAAGCCATAAGCGCGCTCAATCCCAGATTGCGAGGCGTTTCTTGATTCCAGTAGCGGCGCAATGCATCTCTCTTCACCATCAGATAAAGGCAGTAGGAGAGGTTTACGACGAACCCAAATGTGAACAGCAGCGCCCACACCGTGTTGCCGGATGAACCGGGCGAAACTCCCAGCCCTTCGGCGGCGCCGATCACATTTCTGGAAAAAGCCATCCCCACATTGGGCAGGCAAGACAGGACGCCGGCAAGGATTGCGACGATCAATCCAACTTTGAAAGCCGCTGTATGCGCCTCCAAGGATTTCGTCTCCGAAGGTTTTCTCCGCGAGCCGGCGAGGGAGCACAGCGCAATCCCACAGATCACGAGAGCGGCTCCAATAAGCAGAACCACGCCTTTCATCGTCAGCAGCGCGTGCGGGAAAAACAGCAGCAGCGGAATCAGTGCGCCAAGGCTGGCTATCAGTCCCATGATGATGGGATATCCCAGCGCCATTCCCAGCCTGTCCATTCCAAGGCCGAATAGCACGGCGCCAACTCCCCAGCCCATTCCGAACAGCGCCAGTACAACCAGGTCCCGTGCAGGCGATGCAGCATACACACCGAAAATGTTGGGTACGAACAGGAGAATGATGATCCAGTTGAAGACAAACATCCCCAGCAATGAAAAGGTGGCCCAACTATGCTCCCATGACCATTGCCTTTGCAGGGTCATGGGGAGGATGAATGTACCTTGCAACAGGGCCGCCAGCAGCACAAGAAGTAAACCTTCGAGCAAGAGCATATTCAACGATTGCCGGCGTGGTCCGGCGGAAACCAGTGCGGCAAAGTCAGTTCGCGTTGCGCATAAAACTGAA
>CATPBY010000298.1 GCA_955652845.1 uncultured Terriglobales bacterium
GGATAGAGGCGCTAGGATTGGTAGATGGAGGCGAACGAACGTTGGCCTCCCAGATCTTATTGACTGATCTTCAGGACCCACGCCGGTTGCTGGCGCAAGTCCTCGGGAAGGTCTGGAAGTTCAATCGACAATCCCACTTTAGAGTTTTTGGCTTTCAACGGCGTACTTGCACCGAGCAATATGACTGACTTTGCGGCACCCAGATTCTTGATTACAACGTTGTGACCCGACCAATGGGGTAGGATAGCGTAAACCTCGTTGCCCTTTGACGTGAAGAAGGCTTCGATCGACGCTTTTCCGTCAGCGGATTTTTCAATTAACTTGGTCACGTCGTACGCTGACGAATATTCCTTGTTATATTCAACTTTTGGCACTTCGCCGGCAGTCCACTGGCGGCTATTTTTCCACGGCCTCGTACCGTAGATCGCTTCCCCGTTGATCCTGAGCCAGTCGCCCATCTGCGTAAGCCGTTCTTCCATGATGACGGGGATCATTCCGTCGGCCCTAGGACCGATGTCGAGCAGGAGGTTGCCGCCGCGGCTGACCGTGTCGACCAGGATGAACACCAATTCGCGGCCAGTGTGGTAAATGCTGAGATCTTCGGCGCGATTGTAGCCGTAACTCACGCCCATGCCACGACTCTCTTCCCATGGATGGTCGACGCCACTCATTCCTGCTGTGTATTCCGTAGTCCAGTAGCCGCCATGTTTGTGGCGAGTGTCGCTGCCCCAACGATCGTCCACAACCACTTCGTCCTTAACGGGCGACTCATTGAACAGCCACGCCAGCAGTTCAGCGCTGTGCCAATCGGCCGAAGTCATCTCCCACTCACCATCGCTGAAGATTATTGCCGGTTTGTAGTGCGTGACCAGGTCCTTGAACTGCGGGAACATGTGCTCGTGCACGTAACGCGGCTTGTCGTAAAGCCAGAGCGGGTTATACCACTCGTACAGCGAATAGTAGAAACCCATGCGCAGCCCCTTGCGCCGCACCGCGTCGGAAAGATCGCCAAGTACATCGCGTCTGGGGCCGATTTCGACCGCGTTCCACGGACGGCCCCACGTGGATGACGCCTCCTTGCTAGGCCACAATGCGAATCCCTCGTGGTGTTTGGAAGTCAGCACGACGTACTTGGCGCCTGATCGCGCGAATACATCGGCCCAATGGCCCGGATCGAATAATTCTGCCTTAAACTGCGGTGCAAAATTCTGATATGGAGAATCCGCGCCATACACCTTCTGATGAAATTCCCACGTTCCTTTCTGGAGTTCATCAGCCTTTGGATTGCTCCTGCCATTCGTCAGCGCATTCCAGTACCACTCGGCGTAAGCGAGTTTGCCGGGCAGTACCGGAGCATATGCCGGAACCGAATAAGTTCCCCAATGAATGAAAATTCCAAACTTGGCGTCACCAAACCAGGCCGGGGTGGGACGCTTGTCGACGGAGTCCCAAGTGGGTTCATAGCTTTGCGCTAATGACGACCCGATCAACAGGAAAAACAGTATGACACCAGAGAAAAATCGTTTCATAGAATCTCCGTTGATGGGCTGTACCACCTGACTCCTCGAAAAAGTCTCTCGTAGCAGCAAAATGCCCGCCGCTGTTCCCAGTGGCAGGCAAAAGTTGGCGAATCAATTGGGCTCTAGTAAACCACCTTCAAGCCAAACTGCATAACTCGAGCGGAATTCGCCGTGTTGGTGACAAGGCCAAAACCACCTCCATTGATGTCCGAATTGGGCGTACCGAAGATCACCGTGTTGAACAGGTTGAAGGTCTCGGCACGGAACTCGAGACGCCGATTCTCGCTCCGCAGAGGGAATTGGCGGAAAACCGAGAAGTCGACATTCCAGTAAGTTTGCGCCTGATATGCATCGGGACGAATGTTGCCAAAACTTCCGAAGGCGGGTTTCGCGAATGCACTGGCGTTGAACCAGCAACTCTGCGAATGGACGTGCGCCCCATTCGGACATGACCCGGCATTGGGATCGCCCACTAGGTTAGCCTGCTCGTAACCCGCCCAGCCGGTGTTCCCGGTATTGGCCTGGTCCTCGCCGTCGGTGACGCTATAACGTTGGCCCGAACGAATTGTGAGTATCCCGTTTGTCTGCCAATTGCCGATTACGTAGTCAACCGCGTGGTTTCCACTGGAGAAGCGTTTGCCCCGCCCTACGGGCAGTTCGTAATTGGCGTTCACAGTGAGAATGTGGGGCAGATCGTACCCAGCGGGGCTCAAACTGGCTCGGGGGTTATAAGGATCGGCAACGTTCTTGCCTTCTGCACCGAACCATCCATCGTTCTCGTCCAGCGCCTTCGAGTATGTGTAGGCGACTTGGTAGGCTAAGCCACCCGAAAAGCGTTTATTCACTGCCAGCTGGAACGCGTGGTAGTCGGCGAAACCCACGCTGCGGTCATAGAAGCTGGCGATCATGTACGGGAACAGGGCTCGCGATTGCGGGTTCGGAGCCGGACTCGGCGCCAAAGCCGTGTTGTACATACCGCCAATGTTGGCTCGATGGGTCAGCGACCCCACATACGTGGCGGTGACTGTGGTGGTGGAATTCAACTCGTGCTGCACACCGAAGTTGAACTGGTCCGCATAGGCATTCTTGATGTGCGGGTCATAAAACCAGTTCACACCACCGGAATTGAAGGGCGTCGGCGCAGGAATGGCGGCGCTGCCGCTGCCGGCGATCGGATTCTGGGCACCCACGGTCGGCGGGCCGCTAGGGGCAGTGGAACTGCCGGGAACGTTAAGGCTGGTGGCAATCAACTGACCGATCCCTGGCCAGTCTCCCTCGATGTTCTGGGACATCTGGCTGACCGCGGCCCAATTGTCATAGACTATCCCCGCTCCTCCCCGCAACACCGTATTTTGGCCGAGACGATAGGCAAAACCAAGGTGCGGGCCGACATTCGTGTAGGTGTTGTGGGAAATGCGACCGCGCGGGTCAACCACGACGTGAGGAGGCAAGGTACCCGGAGGCAGGCAGGACTGTTTAGCGGGATCGCAAGCCACCGCGTTCCCAGAAGCGTCCAGCATGATGCTGGGAATGCAAGGGGCACTTCCGCGCACCGTGCAGGGCGGCGGTGGATATTGCAAAATATAGGTTCCGCTGCTGTAGTCAGGGTCCCCGGTTTCGATGCCGCCCTGCTGCCCGAAGGTATCTTTGGTGCCGTAGGGTGGAATCAAAGTCAGGTCGTAGCGGACTCCATAGTTGAACGTCAGCTTTGAATTTACCTTCCAGGAATCCTGGAAGAATCCGCTGAACAGACCGCCTGGACGGGTTTTCTCGTTTACGTCGCGCCGGTTAGCGTTGTCGACAACTCCTAACAGGTAGGACGCCAGACTGAATCCGCCATGGCCCTTGGTGTCGTTGGTCTGAACGGTGGAGAATCCCAGGCTCTCATACGAAATTGGGCTGGAGAACACGCTGGAGATAAAGTTCCCTCCGAAACCGAAGGTGTGACTTCCCTTGACTTTGGTCAGCGTGACGGAGAATTGATGATTATCGGTCGCCTGGGGCGTGTTCTGGATGATTTCGCCGCCGTTCACGAAGCCATTACCGAGACCCAGGGATGGGATCAACCAGCCGCCGGTTCCTGAGAATTTGCTCGCAAAATCGGGGGAAAAACCGGCTGCCTGGTCCACCGTTGCGGCATTGACCCCCTTCAGCTTGGTAACGCCGTTGTCGGAAACCTTGGTATAGGAGTAGAGCGCCTGCAGCTGAAAGGTCGGACTGAAGGTGTGAACCCAGTTGCCTCCGAGGTTACGACCCGGAATTGAATCGTTCTTGAGCAGCCCGGGAATATTACCGTTTGGCGAAAGGACGGTACTGTCGATGCGGCTGTAGCGGAACCAGACCGAGTCGTTGGTTCCAAAACTGTGGTCGATTTTGACGTTGTACTCATTCTGATGCTGGGTATTCGGATCGTTATCGAACGCGTTACTGTTCGTAGCGGGATTATAAGGGCCAGCCTTGGGGTACACCGATTGAACAAACCCCACCAACCGGGAATCGATCAGGTTTGTGGGAATTTTGTTATTGAGGAACGGCTGCCGGGTAAAGCCGGACCCCGAAGCAGCAGTCGTGAAGGGATTGTAGATCTGCTGCGTGGGATCATTACAGACCCCGGCCGTGAATCCGGCTGTGCAGAGGCCGCTGAAATCGCCTCCCAACTGTGTATCGGTTGGGACAAGGATATTGGCGCTGCTCGGCAGCGAGTACCGGAAACCCTGGTAAGCAAAATAAAAAAAGTATTTTTTTTGAGGCTGGGAAGGGCGACCGGTCCTCCGATCGAAGCGCCGAACTGGTTCTGATGGAATCCGGGTTTTTTCTGGTTCGCTGGCGTCTATCTCACACCAAATCTTCCGGGCAGTTCGTCTGATCTTCGCGGTGTTCGGCCCTGACATTAGTCCACGGTGAAACCCACTCACAGGTGGTTTCCTCACAGAATTCGGCTATCCTATTGAGTATAAGTTCTATGCGCGATCGAAGGCGTCAAAAGTCAAGTCCAATATGGATAGGTCCCAACAACGACAGTGCGCGA
>CATPBY010000299.1 GCA_955652845.1 uncultured Terriglobales bacterium
GTTACAGAACTCGCATGTAGCATTACAGAGTTACAGCGACATCGCACAGGCGGGGGGCCGCCACGGTGCACCAGACCAAGCATATCCCACACTTTAGATCCGATAGTAGTCATGTAGAGTTGTCACACGGAACGATGTACCTGCTTTAATTTTGTAGGTACTTTGCGTCGGTCTGCTGCAGGCTGAATCCGAGTAACTGATGTTCCACCGTCGTGATACTTCCTTTCGGCGTTGTCAATAACAGGCTCAGTAAACACACTACACCAAAATTACTATACAAAACCTTCGCTCCCCAGTTGTCTCACCATACCTTCAGTCTTCCGAACAACGGACAGAAATGCACTCCGTGTATTTTCCGTCGCCTGCGCCCCTAGGCTTGCGCGCAGGAGGCTTACCATGAAAAGACTGCTCCATGCTTTAGCAATTCTTGCAGCTCTCACAATAACTCTCTCAGCTACCGTTCTGGCTGAGGGTCCCGAGCCCTGGCCCAAGGCCAATGCCAGCCTGTCTTCCTGCCGGTGATTTCTTTGACTGACCGCTGAAAGCTGCGCTATGCTTCCGGCGGTCGGTCATTTATGAGCATTTTGCAGTATGCGCTCTGGCTCTTACCTGCCGCACTGCTGATTGCAATCGGATATAAGGTCTGCGTTCGCAGGCTCTATCGCGACTACCCTCTGTTTTCGGCCTACATCTTCGCGCACCTGGCGCGGCTTCTCATTCTCTTCTACTGCTATCGATTGGGCATTCGCGAAACTTATCGCCACGTTTACCTCTATGCTGAGATCGTGGACGCGGCGCTCAAGTTTGGAGTGATTTTCGAACTTTGCTCTCATGTCTTCCGAAGTTATGAGGGGATTCGTTCAGCAGTGTCCACGGTTTTGCGTGGGGCGAGCTTAATTCTGTTGCTGGCAGCAGTAGGAGTAGCAGCTGCCAGCGCGAGCTACGATTCCGACGTGTTCCTCTCCAGATTTTTTGCCATGGAGCGGAGCCTGGAAATCGTACAGGGCGGGTTACTATTTCTCTTATTCCTCCTGGCATCAGTTCTAAGTTTGCGATGGAACGCCCTTCCATTGGGATTCGCCGTGGGCTGGGGCGTCGTGACCAGCGTGAATCTCGCTGCTTTCACACTCCGGGCTCAGCTCGGCGTGAGCAGCCGGGAAGTTCTGTCGTTGATTTCAAGCGCCGGATATAACTGTGCTCTCCTAACATGGATCGTCACGCTGTACGCCCATGTGCCAGTTCGTCAGCTGGTTCGAGGTGCTCCCTCCCCGGATGTGGAGTCGTGGAACCGGGCGCTGGTAGACTTTCTTCGCCGATGATGCGGCGGTTTGTGGCTATGAGGTTCCCGCGGCCCGGCAGTGAGCACGAGCGAGACGTTCGCGCCCACGTACGCCACAGAATGATGTGATCCGGGCTGTCGCACGGCAGCCATTACTTGTCACATTTCGTGTCTGCGCGGTTGGAGCGGTAAAATCCGCCTGCCCGAGACCTTTGTACGCAGGAGGCTGGGATGAGCGGCAGCGGTAATTCCGAGCTCATAAGCGAGATACATGTTCTTTGGATCACCGCCGGCCTGGGATGTGATGGCGACACAATTTCCATGACAGCTGCCACCCAGCCCAGCATCGAAGATGTCCTTGGCGGCGCCCTGCCGTGGATTCCAAAGGTATATCTCCACAACCCTTTCCTCGCCACGGAAAATGGCGAAGATTTCATGAAATTTTTCCACTCTGCCGCGGAAGGAAACATGGATCCTTACATTCTAGTAGTCGAGGGATCGATTCCGAACGAACAGAACAAAAAGGAGGGGTACTGGGCGTCAATGGGCACCGACCAAAAGACAGGTCAGCCGATTACCACCTGCGAATGGATTGACCGATTGGTTCCGAAGGCGTGGGCGGTGGTGGCTGCGGGGACCTGCGCGACTTATGGCGGCATACACGCCATGGAAGGAAATCCTACGGGTTGCATGGGTCTGCCCGATTACCTGGGATGGCACTGGAAGTCCAAGGCGGAGATCCCCATCGTTTGTGTTCCAGGCTGCCCGGTGCAGCCGGATAACTTCATGGAGACTCTGCTTTATTTGCTTTACATGGCGGTTGGCCGCGCTCCTATGATTCCCCTGGACGAAGCTCTGCGGCCAAAGTGGCTTTTTGGAGCCACGGTGCATGAAGGCTGTGATCGCGGCGGCTATTACGAGCAGGCTGATTTTGCAGAGGAATATGGATCACCCCTGTGTATCGTAAAATTAGGATGCTGGGGACCCGTGGTTCAGTGCAATGTGGGAAAGCGAGGCTGGATGGGCGGGATTGGCGGATGCCCTAATGTTGGCGGCATCTGTATTGGGTGTACCATGCCAGGTTTCCCCGACAAATTTATGCCGTTCATGAATCAGCCGCCCGGTTCGCTGTTGTCCTCGGCGGCGGTTCAAACCTATGGGAAAGCTATCCATGCGCTCAGGAGATTTACTCAGGCGTCTTTGAACAAAGAACCAGCCTGGCGGCGGAGGCCCGCGCAGAGTTAAAGTTCAGTACACGTGTACGTCCTGCAAGGTTCACGAATCCGCAGTTACGATGCGACACAACCCACCTAGACGGGAACCAGACGATCCAGTGACCCCTGCGGATGCGGAAGTCATCCTCGGAGAACTTGCCTCTGTTTTTCTAAAAAACCATAGCCCGTCGAGCACTTCCACTGAAGGATCTGACAGACAGCTGCAGGCTGATGTTGACACCGATCTACCGCGACGCGAATCGCTGTACAAACTTCTGATCGAACAGATCCCCGCAGTGGTATTCATAGCCTACCTCGATGGCGGAATCGGCGAGACTTATGTCAGCCCCCAGGTTGAAACCGCCCTGGGTTTCACCCAGGAAGAATGGCTGGAAGATCCAATCCGCTGGTATCGCCAGGTTCATCCCGATGACAAAGAACGCTGGAGTGTGGACGCGGCTAAGATGTTTGCCACCGGCACGTCGCTGCGATCTTCGTACCGCGTCATTGCGCGGGACGGACGTGTGGTCTGGTTTCAGTGCGAAATCAGAATGATCCGGCGGGAGGACGGCCGGCCATGGTTCATCCATGGGGTCGGTTTTGATATCAGCGACCTGAAGCGAACCGAGGAAGAACTCCAGCAGTACACCGCCGCTCTGCACCACCTTTCTTCACGATTATTCCGCTTGCAGGATGAAGAGCGGCGGCGGATCGCAAGGGAATTGCATGACAGCCTGGGCCAGTACTTGAGCGCATTGAAAATCAATCTTGATATGCTCGAGCAGTCCGGCGGCCCGCCCGATAGCAGGTTCTATGCAGAGACTCAGGAGTTAATCCAAAAATGTATAGCTGAGACCCGCACCTTATCGCATTTGCTGCACCCGCCACTGCTCGACGAAATGGGGTTCCGGTCCGCGGCCCAGTGGTATGTGGATGGGTTTGCCAAGCGAAGCGGAATCAATGTAACCCTGAATATACCGGCGGAGCTCGAGCGGTTGCCAGATCCCGTAGAAATCGCACTCTTTCGGGTGTTGCAGGAAACGTTAACCAACGTGCACCGTCACTCCCGCAGTTCTGCTGCTGAAATTCAGGTTGTGCTCGGTAAGAGCGATGTTTCGCTCGAAGTCAAAGACTATGGTTGTGGCATACCTCCGTCCTTACTTGAGCGCTTCGAGCAAACCGGCACGGGCGCGGGAATAGGTTTTGCTGGAATGCGGGAGCGGGCTCGCGAGCTGGGTGGATACTTCCAAATCCGTTCGGATGATCATGGCACTTCGGTGAGTGTGACCATTCCCCTGGGTCCGAGGCTTTAACCTCCTAATCTCGATCGCGAATCAAGCCGAAGGGCGTGAGAGATTGCGCTGCAGCGTCGGGCCATCGAGCTCTTTTTCCCAGCGCGCAATTACCAGAGTAGCGACGCCGTTCCCGATCATGTTCACAACTGCACGGAACATGCTCATGAACCGGTCAATGCCAAGAATCAAAGCCATGCCGGCCACTGGAATTGTGGGAATGACCGACAACGTTCCCACCAGGGCGATAAATGCCGCGCCCTGGACCCCGCTCGCTCCTTTGGAAGTAAGGATCGCCACCGAGAAAATGGTCAGCTGCTGCATCAGCGTCAAATGAGTATTTGTGGCCTGAGCCACGAATAGCGCCGCCATCGTCATGTAGATGCTGGTGCCGTCGGTGTTGAAAGTGTAGCCGGTGGGCACAACCAGTCCGACCAATGGCTTCGAGCAGCCGAGCTTTTCCAGTTTCTCCATCAAAGTCGGCAGTGCGGGCTCGGATGAGCTGGTGGCCAGGACCAGAAGGATTTCTTCCTTGATGTAAATCAGAAATTTGAGGATGCCGAAGCCCGCGGCGGCAGCGATTGCCCCCAGCACGGCGACGACGAACAGAATTGAGGTAAGGTAAAACGTACCGATCAGCTTGGCCAGGGGACCGAGGGCGACCAAGCCATACTTTCCCACCGTGAACGCCATAGCCCCAAAGGCTCCGATGGGGGCGAAGCGCATCAGGATATTTACTACAGCAAATACGGCATGGGTGAGGGCCTCGAACAGATCGATCAGCGGTTTGCAACGCGGCCCCACGGCCGACAGGGCGAATCCAAAGAGTATAGCGACGAACAGAACCTCGAGAATATCCCCTTTGGCAAACGCGTCGATGACCGTAGTCGGAATTATGTGCAGGATAAAATCAGTCGCGCTTTGCGCCTTGGCCTGGCCGGCATAATCAGACACCGCTTTCGCATCCATGGTCAGCGGATCTATGTTGAAACCACTGCCGGGCTTCACCATATTTCCAACAACCAAGCCGATGAATAGTGCAGAGGTCGAGACAATCTCAAAGTAGAGCAACGCCTTCCCACCGACTCGTCCAACTTTTTTCATGTCCTGCATTCCGGCGATGCCGGTTACGACCGTGCAGAAGATGATCAACGTAAGAATCATCGTGATCAGCTTGATGAAGGCATCGCCCAGCGGTTTCATGGCGATGGCCCGGGCCGGGCTCACATATCCGAGCGCGACGGCCAGAGCCATAGCAAGCAGCACCTGCACCCACAAACTTGCGTAGAACGGTTTCTTGCGCGGCCTGGAACGGGGCATGGCGGGGGCCGGGAGCGGTGAACTGGAAACTCCCATTGTCAGGTCCTCACTTTGTCAGAATGCGGTCAGCGGATTTCTCGCAGATCGATTTGCGGTTCAGTGGCTTTCTTTGACAGCATCAGCTTCCAGCGTGCGCACCAGCCATGGAATGATGACTCGCTTAAAGATAACCGGGTCGGGCCAAACTTTTACCTGCCTCCCGAGATGCCCGCCCTGGGGATTGATCCACGCGTCTTTGGGAACATCCCCGCTGTTCAGCAGGAGATAAATATCCGAAATCGGCACCTGGGTATCTAAAACTCCCGCCAGGATCAACATGGGAGTACTGGGTTTCCCCAAAAGCTCTTGATTCACGAGGGACATTCTAGAAAGCGCCGCGGCTAGTTCATCGACTGTCTTGACCCCATCGAAGATATTCATTAAGGCCGGAATCTGATCGAACAAATACTCTCGATTTCCCAGGAGGGAATTCATCAGGAAATCTTTCTGAAAGAATTTATCGACCGGCGGCGACTGGGCGCTTGCTCCCTTTAGTCGCGCCCGTTCAGCAATCGACATTTTGGTTGCCCAATAGGCTCCCCA
>CATPBY010000300.1 GCA_955652845.1 uncultured Terriglobales bacterium
CTCCAAATTCGAGAAATTTCTCTCGCCGGTCTTTCAAGGGATGGATGCTTCTGGAGTCTCAACCGCTGCTTCAATTTCGGCACTGGATCGTAAGGACGAAGCAACGTCGGAGATACTGCTGACCGCCGTTTCGCTCAGTGCGGCGGCGCTCGGTCTATACCTGGCATGGCTTCTCTACTATCGGCGTCCGCGGCTGGCACAGCAGATTGCCAACGCACTCGGTGGCTTTTACAGCGCGGTGGCGCACAAATATTACGTGGACGAACTCTACGCGGCATTGTTCGTAAAACCGCTGGTAGACGGGTCAACCCACATTTTGTGGCACGGCATTGACCGGGATGTTATCGATGCGGGAGTGGATAACGGCGCCGATGGCGCCCGCCATCTTTCCGATTCCGTACGCCGCATGCAGTCGGGTAATCTGCGCTCCTATGCAAGTTGGATCGCGGCCGGGGCCGCGGCGCTGATTGCTTACATGGTCTGGATGGGCACCCGATGAGCGCACTGAACGGCATCATCCTTACGTTGGTGACATTCACTCCCTTGGCCGGCGGCTTACTGCTGGTGCTGTTTCCGCGGCGAGACCGCGACCTGCGGGTCTTTGCTCTGGTGGTCACACTCCTTGCTTTCACTTTGTCGCTGCATTTACCAGTTCATTTTCAGCCTGGGTCAGCAGGCTTCCAATACGAACTGAACCATTCCTGGATCTCGAATCCCAATATTCACTACCACGTTGCCGTGGATGGGATATCGATGTGGCTGGTAGTGCTCACCACGTTTCTGACGCCCCTGTGCGTGCTCATTTCCTGGAAGTCAATTCATGAGCGAGTGAAGGAATTCTTCATCCTGCTGCTGATTCTGGAGTCGGCCCTGATCGGGGTCTTTGTTTCGCTCGACCTGTTTCTTTTCTATTTTTTCTGGGAAGCTACCCTGATCCCGATGGCGCTGCTGATCGGCATGTATGGCCACGGACGCAGAGTGTATGCCGCCGTGAAGTTTTTTCTGTACACCATGATCGCGTCGGTCTTTATGCTGGCGGCGATCCTGTGGCTTTATGCCAGGACTGGCAGTTTCGACTTCGTCGCCATACAGGCGGCAATCCGTAACGGGCAGGTTGAACACTTTACTGGCGCGGCAACCTGGCTTTTCCTGGGATTCTTTATCGCGTTCGCGGTGAAGGTTCCTCTCTTCCCTTTTCATACCTGGCTTCCCGACGCGCACGTGGAAGCGCCGACCGCAGGATCCGTGCTCCTGGCCGGCGTTCTGTTGAAGATGGGAACCTACGGCATGGTGCGCTTCAATCTCGGCCTGTTTCCCGGGCAGTCACGCGCCAACGCCTGGTGGGTCATGATACTGGCGCTGATTGGCATCATCTATGGCGCGCTGGTGGCGCTGGTCCAGCCCAACATGAAAAAGCTGATCGCGTATTCCTCGATCAGCCACCTGGGTTTTGTGGTGCTCGGAGTATTCAGTTTTACGCAGACCGGGCTCGACGGCGCAACCTTTGTGATGCTGGCCCACGGAGTTTCAACAGGCGCGTTGTTCATGCTGGCGGGCGTTCTCTACGGACGCCGGCACACGTATGAGATTCGCGAATTCGGCGGACTCGCCACCCCCATGCCCGTGTACGCAACATTTTTTCTTTTCATCACGCTGGCCTCAGTGGGGCTGCCTCTCCTGAACGGCTTTATTGGAGAATTTCTGGTACTGAGTGGAGCCTTTCAGGATCGCGCAATTTACGGCGTCCTGGGCGCCACCGGCGTGGTCTGGAGTGCCGGCTACCTGCTATGGATGTATCAACGGGTCTTCTACGGAAAAGTTACCCACGAGATCAACCAGGCACTGCCCGACCTCGACCTGCGCGAACGCTTAACGCTCGCGCCTGCGGCTCTGGCGGTCTTGATCATGGGAGTTGCGCCATTAGTGTGGCTGCATGCGATTGACCCCACATCGCAGGCGATTTTGGCGCCGTTGGCGCAACTGACCAGCAGGATGTGGGGCAAGTGAACGCCGCCGAAATGCAGATTGTTCCCCAGGGGATTGAATATATTCGTATTTTGCCGGAGATCGTTCTCTCGATTTTCGGTATGGTCATTATGGTGCTCGATCCGCTGTTGGATGAGCATGACAGCCAGAGAACTCTCGGGCTAATTGCGCTGATCGGGTCCCTTACGGCGCTGGCAGCCACGCTTTATCAATCGCAGTATCCCGGCCACGGCTTCTGGAATATGGTTCAGGTGGACGGGTTCAGCGTCTTCTTCCATCTCCTAGTGACCGCAGTGACGGCGGTTGTCATCCTTACCTCGTACGAGTACATGCAGGTGCAACAGGTTCGCGCCGGCGAATATTACGGACTAATTTTGCTTGGCGCTGTCGGCATGTGCCTGATGTCGTCGGCCGTGGAACTGGTGCTTATTTTCATCGCGCTGGAGATTTCCTCGATTTCCACGTACATCCTCGCAGGATTCCGGCGCCGTGCCGCCATCAGCAGTGAAGCTTCGGTTAAATACTTTTTGCTCGGCTCATTTGCTACCGCATTCTTTTTGTACGGAGTGGCGCTTATGTTTGGCGCCACCGGTTCGACCAACATCGCAGTCATTCGTGAAAAGCTTAGCGGTACTCCAATCCCGCTCCTTGCTTATACCGGAGTCGCGTTAATGTTCGTCGGCCTCGGTTTCAAAGTGGCAGCTGCTCCGTTCCACATCTGGACCCCGGACGTGTATGAAGGAGCACCCGCACCGGTAGTCGGATTCATGTCCACTGCGCCCAAGGCTGCCGTGTTCGCGGTTCTTCTGCGAATCGTATTCGAAGCCCATGTTCCCGGTGTGGCATGGCTGTTCTGGGCCGCAGCAGCGCTTTCCATGACTCTGGGTAACTTGGGCGCGCTGGTACAAAACAACGTTAAGCGTCTGTTGGCGTACTCCTCCATCGCGCATGCTGGATACCTGTTGATTGCCTATGCTGCGCTCCCTGACAATGGAATTCCAGCCGCCATGTTTTACACGGCTTCTTACGCCGCCATGAACGTGGGGGCCTTCGCTGTAGTCAGTCACTTCGCCGGC